>CAMBRH010000001.1 GCA_945870115.1 Chitinophaga pinensis
TTTTAGATTGTTTTCTTTTTCACAGGATTTAGCATGTGATAAAATAATTCTAAAAACAGGAGAAGAATTGGAAGTAATTGTATTAGAAATAACAATTGCTGAAATTAAATACAAAAAGTGTAGTATGTTAGACGGTCCTATTTTTATAATCGAACGAAAAAGTGTATTTTTAATAAAATATAAGAATGGAACTAAAGATGTGATAAATGATTTAGATCAAACAGAAAACAAAAATAATTATACAATAGTTTCAAAAGAAAGGCCGATAAAAGAAAAAAGGGTTAAGAAAACACCATTTTATTTTGGTTTTGATTTGATTGCAGATCCAAGACATTTGTCTTCAAATTTTAATCATTCAAATTCATATACAATTGCTTTTTTAAGTAGATATAAATATTCTAAATTATTCGAATTTGATTATAATATTGGTTTTGGTAACCAATCATATAATATCTCTAATTTCTATTCTAGTGCATCAACAAAATATTTGTTTAAATATAAAAATGGTGCGAAAGATGTATTTTACGCAGGATACCAAAATTTTTGTTTTAACACTGGGTTTGGAATGAGGTATAATTTCTTGAATATACTTAAAAATGATAAGCCGAAAAACTTTAACATTAATCCATTTATAAAACCTGAAGTTAATTTTATTCTGCAAAATGATTTGTCCAGAAAAAATAATTTAATCGTTGCACTCAATCTTTTTTTTGGAATAAATATTAAGAATAGTACAACTTTTTCCTTTGGTTATAAATATTTTGGGAAAAAAGCCTATGAAATTCAAAATTCAAATTTACCAACTGGAAACACGAAAATAATAAATTTTCATAATTTAGTTTTTAGAATGTCATTTGAATTTTAACATCTAAGAACCTTGTTTTTAAACAAACTTCACAATAAAATTCGTTTTCTTCCCTTTCCCAATTAATAAAAACTTACCGTTAATTAAATGCTCTTTAGTAATCACAAAATCTTCTCCAACTTTTTCTTTGTTAACAGAAATTGCATTTGCTTTTAATTCTCTTTTTGCTTCACCGTTAGAGCTTAAGAAATTTGTTTTTGCTGCTAAAACATCAATCATATTTAAACCGTTTTCAATATCAGAAAAAGAAATTTCTGCTTGTTGAACACCATCAAAAATCTCTAAAAAAGTAGCGCCATCCAAACTTTTTAAATCTTCTGAAGTCGCATTTCCAAATAAAATTCCTGATGCTTGAATGGCTTTTTGTAATTCTTCTGCTGAATGCACAAAAGTTGTTACTTCCTCAGCCAAACGTTTTTGTAAAATACGCAAATGTGGAGCTTCATTGTGCTCACTTATTAAGCGATTAATTGTACTTTCATCTAAAAAAGTAAATATTTTGATGTATTTTTCTGCGTCGGCATCAGAAGTGTTTAACCAAAATTGGTAGAATTTGTAAACCGAAGTTTTGTCTGAATCTAACCAAATATTTCCTCCTTCTGATTTCCCGAATTTTGAACCATCAGCCTTTGTAATCAAAGGACAAGTCATGGCGTAAGCTTTTGCTCCACCAACAACATCTGGATTCATTCTTCTAACCAATTCAGTTCCTGTGGTGATATTTCCCCACTGATCTGAACCGCCCATTTGCAACAAACAATTGTGTGTTTTGTATAAATGTTGGAAATCGTAACCTTGAATTAATTGGTAAGTAAATTCAGTAAATGACATTCCATCGCCCTCGCTATTGATTCGTTTTTTCACAGAATCTTTCGCCATCATATAGTTGACAGTTATTCGTTTACCAACTTCTCTGGCGAAATCAATGAAGGAAAAATCTTTCATCCAATCGTAATTATTTACCAAAATTGGAGCATTTTTTTGGTTGGAAGAAAAATCCAAAAAGCGCGATAAAACACTTTTTATTCCAGCAACATTTTTTTCTAGTGTCGCTTCATCCAACAAATTCCGTTCATCCGATTTCCCTGAAGGATCGCCAATCATTCCTGTTGCTCCGCCAACCAAAGCGATTGGCTTGTGACCAAATTTTCCAACATGAACCAACAAAATTATCGGAACCAAACTTCCAATGTGCAAAGAATCAGCCGTAGGATCAAAACCGACATAAGTTGTCGTCATTTCCTTTAATAATTGTTCTTCCGTTCCAGGCATAATATCCTGAACCATTCCTCTCCAGCTTAATTCTTTGATTAAATTTGTTGACATTTTTCTAATTTTTGAACAAAAGTACGATTTTGAGGAGCAAAAGTCAAATTTTTATCTGATTCTCAGTTTTTACTGTAATAATGTAAACCGAACTTAAGATAATTCTAAAATCATTCTAGATTCTAAACCTTTTCCTTTGTTGTTTATTTTTTTTTAAGCTTTTTTCTTAACTTTGTAAATTAATTTATGATGAAATCAATTTTGGTAAATTAATTATTAATTTATCTTACAAATGAGAAATATGAGCAAAAAATATAACGAATACAAGGGTTTAAATCTAACAGAAGTAGCAAATAAAATCCAAGAAAAATGGACTAACGAAGATACTTTCCAGAAATCTATAACTTCTCGTGACGATAATAAACCTTTTGTTTTCTACGAGGGTCCGCCATCAGCGAATGGTTTGCCAGGAATTCATCATGTTATGGCTCGTTCGTTAAAAGATATTTTTTGCAGATACAAAACACTTCAAGGTTTTCAAGTTAAGCGTAAAGCTGGATGGGACACACACGGTTTACCAGTTGAATTGGGCGTTGAAAAAGAACTTGGAATTACCAAAGAAGACATCGGAAAAAAGATTTCAGTTGATGAATACAACAATGCCTGTAAAGAAGCTGTGATGCGTTACACGGATATTTGGAACGATTTGACTGTAAAAATGGGTTATTGGGTGGACATGGAAAACCCTTACATCACTTACGATTCTAAATACATGGAATCAGTTTGGTGGTTGTTGGCTCAATTGTACAAAAAAGACTTAATTTACAAAGGTTACACTATTCAACCATATTCTCCAGCCGCTGGAACTGGACTTTCGTCTCACGAATTAAACCAACCTGGTTGCTATCGTGACGTGAAAGATACAACTGTTGTTGCTCAATTTAAAATGGTTGGTGGTCAATCTTTGCCTTCCTCTCTTGCTGTAGGTTTAAGTGGGATGACCAACGAAATTCATTTCCTTGCTTGGACAACAACGCCATGGACCTTACCTTCAAACACAGCACTATGTGTTGGACCAAATATTGAATATGTTTTAGTTCAATCATTTAATCAATATACTTTTGAACCGATTAACGTTATTTTAGCAAAAAATTTAGTTGGATATCAATTTGGAAAAGGATTTTCAGCAGTTGAAAATGCAGAAGACTTAAATTCTTATAAATCTGGAGATAAAATAATTCCTTATTTTATTTCTGGTTCAGTTTTAGGAAAAGATTTAGTTGGCATAAAATATGAACAACTTTTACCTTACACTTTACCTTTTGAAAATGCAGAAAATGCGTTTCAAGTAATTGCAGGAGATTTCGTTACAACGGAGGATGGAACAGGAATTGTGCACATTGCGCCAACTTTTGGTGCAGATGATGCACGTGTTGCTAAAGAAAGCAATGTTCCCGCGATGTTGGTTTTAAACGAAAATGAAATTGCTGTTCCTTTAGTTGATTTACAAGGTAGATTTCGTCCAGAAATGGGAGAATTTGCCGGAATGTACGTGAAAAACGAATATTATAAAGACGGTGAAGCCCCAGATAAATCAGCTGATGTGCAAATTGCCATCAAATTAAAGGAGGAAAATAAAGCTTTTAAAGTAGAGAAATACGAACATAGTTATCCTCATTGTTGGAGAACCGACAAACCAGTTTTATATTATCCTTTGGATTCTTGGTTTATCAAAGTTACTTACAAAAAAGACCGATTAATTGAATTAAATAAAACCATCAATTGGCAACCAGAAGCAACTGGATCTGGACGTTTTGGAAAATGGTTGGAAAATGTAAATGATTGGAATTTATCGCGTTCTCGTTATTGGGGAATTCCAATTCCAATTTGGTCAACTGAAGATGGCGAAGAAAGAATTATTATCGATTCAGCAGAAATGCTTAAAAACGAATCTGATAAAGCGGTTCAAGCTGGTTTCATGACAGAAAATCCATTGAAAAATTTCACTGTTGGAGATATGTCTGCAGAAAATTATTCAAAAATTGATTTCCACAAAAATTACGTTGATACAATTACCTTAGTTTCACCAAATGGGAAAGCTATGAAACGTGAATCAGATTTGATTGATGTTTGGTTTGATTCTGGCGCAATGCCTTATGCTCAAGTGCATTATCCGTTTGAAAATAAAGAGGCAATTGACAATAACAAAGCTTTTCCAGCAGATTATATTGCTGAAGGTCAAGATCAAACGCGTGGTTGGTTTTATACTTTACATACGATTTCAACCTTGGTTTTTGACTCAGTTGCATACAAAAATGTGATGTCAAACGGAATGGTTTTAGACAAAAATGGTCATAAAATGTCAAAACGTTTGGGAAATGCGGTTGAACCATTTGCTTGTTTAGAGAAATTTAGTCCAGATGCAACGCGCTGGTACATGATTACAAATGCACAACCTTGGGACAATTTGAAATTCGATCAAGATGGAATCACGGAAGTGCAACGTAAATTTTTCGGAACACTTTATAATACTTATTCTTTCTTCACTTTGTATGCAAATATTGATGGTTTTGCCTATGCAGAAGCTGAAATAGCACAAAATGAAAGGCCAGAAATTGACCGTTGGGTTTTATCAAAATTAAATTCTTTGATTCAAAATGTAGAAGAAGCATTTGATACTTACGAACCAACAAAAGCGGGACGTTTGATACAAGAATTTGTAAACGATCAACTGTCAAATTGGTATGTACGTTTGTGCAGAAGACGTTTCTGGAAAGGCGATTATTCAGCAGATAAAATTTCTGCTTACCAAACTTTATATACTTGTTTGGAAACGGTTGCTATTTTGGCTTCACCTATTGCACCATTTTTTATGGATCAATTATTTTGTGATTTGAATGCGGTTTCAGGAAAAAACAAAGCTGAATCTGTGCACATTGCACTTTTTCCAAAAGTTGATAAAGCGCTGATTGACTTGGAATTAGAGTCACAGATGAAAATTGCACAAGATGTTTCATCATTGGTTTTAGGTTTACGTAAAAAAGTTAATTTACGAGTGCGTCAGCCTTTACAAAAAATAATGGTTCCTGCTTTGAATTCAGAGTTCGCAAAAAACATTCAACACGTTCAAGAATTGATTTTATCAGAAGTGAATGTGAAAGAATTGGAAATTTTGGAAGAAGGAAATTCAATGTTTGTAAAAAGTATTAAGGCAAATTTCAAGACAATTGGACCGAAATATGGCAAACAAATGAAAGATATTGTCACAATGGTTTCGCACATGAATCAACATGACATTGAAACCATCGAAGCAAATAATGGTTGGTCAGGAGAAATTGATGATGTTTACATCGATTTAGATATTTCAGATTTTGATATTCAGGCACAAGATATTCCAGGTTGGTTAGTGAATTCAGAAAATGGAATTACAGTTGCCTTAGATATAACGCTTTCAGAAGAATTGAAAAAAGAAGGAATTGCTAGAGAATTAATTAATCGTGTGCAAAATTTGCGTAAAGATTCTGGTTTAGAAGTAACGGATAAAATTCGTTTAACTGTTGAATGTTCAGCGGAAATCCAAGAAGCTATTGCTCAAAATCAAGATTATGTTTGTAACGAAGTTTTGGCAAACGAAATTACTTTCGGAAAATTAGGCGAAACTGCTTTTGTAATTGATTTGGTTGATACGAGTGATGCTAAGATTGTGTTGGAGAAGAATTAAGTTAATTTGAATACTAGTATTTTACATAACCAATTTTAAAACAAATCTGAAGTCTAATCATTCAAAAATCAGACTTCAGATTGTTTATTTATTAAAAAAACTTGAACTTTTTTCTTCCAAAGACACAACATATTTTTTCAAATTTTGTTCATCATTTTTATTTAAGATCATCAGCATATTATCAGATTCAACAATAATGTGATTATCTAGACCTTCAATTAAAGCTAATTTATTTGAAGGAAGATTTACGATACAATTTGTTGAATTTATCATGTGTACATGCCCGCCTACAACTGCATTTCCATTAAAATCTTTTTCAATATGAGTATATAAACTACCCCACGTTCCTAAATCTGACCAATCAAAATCTGCTAAAACTACATCTACATTTTTTGCATTTTCCATAACTGCGTAATCTATAGAAATGTCTTCACATTTTTCAAAAGAAAGATTGATATTTTGTTGTTCTAATTCAGTGTTGTAAAAAGAATTCTCAGGTGAAAATAAATTATATAAAGCTGGAGTAAATTTTCTCAATGAATTTAAAATTGTTTCTGCTTTCCAGATAAAAATTCCAGAATTCCAATAATAGTTTCCGGATTTTAAGAAAATTTCAGCTAATTCCTTATCTGGTTTCTCTCTAAAATGTTTTACTTCTTTTATTTGGCCACCAATTAAATCTCCAGATTCTGCAAACTCAATATAGCCATAACCGATATCTGGTCTTGTTGGTTTAATTCCCAAAGTAACTAAGCGATTATTTTCCTTTGCTTGATTTACTGCTATATTTATGATATTTGTGAAACGTTCTTCTTTCATAATTAAATGATCAGAAGGCGCTATTGTTAAAACGGCATCTTTATTTAAATCATAAATTTTTGCTGCAGCATAGGCAATACATGGAGCAGTATTTTTTCTTTTTGGTTCAGTTAATATTTGTGTGACCGCAATTTGTGGTAATTGTTCTTGAACCAAATCAGCATAACTTTCATTGGTGACAATGTAGATATTTTGGCTTGGAGCAATGGTTTGAAGACGCTCAAAAGTCATCTGTAATAAAGTTTTCCCCAAACCTAAAATATCCAAAAATTGTTTTGGTTTTTGTGGTGTTGACATAGGCCAAAATCGACTTCCGATTCCACCAGCCATGATAATACAATAGTTATTTTCCATTTTATTCGTTTTGTAAATCGTGAATTACCTCAGATAAGGCATGCACTAAATAGCTTTTTTTAGATGTTAAATCTTGACAAATATAACATTTTCTTCGAAATTCACCTTTAATAAATTTTCTTCCTTGTAAAATAAATACACTTTGATGAGGTAGACTTTCTAAAAACACTCGTTCATCGATTTTATTGTCGTAATTTTTTAAGACGCGCATTAAATTAATATCACTGCAAGAAGATGCTTTCATATTTACCAAGGAATTAACGAGTGCATTTACAATATCTTGCGGTAAAAGCTTCAAATCAATTGCTGGAACGAGTAAATTTCTAAATTCTGTTTTCCATTCTTCTCCATGCGGTTTGATACTATTTTTAAATTTAACAAAAGCTTTTAAATGGGCAAATTCATGTAAAGTAGTTATTAAAAAGGAATAATGATTCAAATTTCCATTTACAGTTATTTGATGTTTTTCACCTCTCATTCCAGCGCGAAAATCACCTAATTTCGTATTTCTTGGTCTTACAACTTTAAACGAAACAGGTTCAGCAAAAATCAAATCCGCAACCATGTTTTCAAATCCTGGCGGTAAGAAAGTTTTCAATTGTTCAATCACCTTCAATTTTTTTAAAGCTGATTTTTGCTGTTTTGTTTTATCTTGATTTTCTGTATTCACTTTTCTTTTCCTCAGGTATAAAATTAAAAAAAAATTGCTTGTTTTTAAAAAAAGTTTAAATAAAACAAAAATATACATTAATTTAGCAGTCAGAGATGAAAATAGTAAGTCAATTAGGGAAATATTTTATGATGCTTTGGATTGTTTTTTCAAAGCCTGATAAATTTAAAGTTTTTTGGAAAAGAACCTTTGAAGAAATACAATTAATAGGAATTAATTCACTACCTATTGTTGCATTAATGTCTGTTTTTATGGGTGCCGTAATTGCTTTGCAAACTGCCTCAAATATGGATACACCTTGGCTTCCTGAATACACAATCGGATATATTACGAGATCAAGTACGATTTTAGAATTTTCTCCAACAATTATCTCATTGATTCTTGCAGGGAAAGTTGGTTCTAATGTTTCCTCAGAAATTGGAATGATGCGTGTAACCGAACAAATAGATGCACTTGAAATTATGGGTGTGAATTCTCTAACTTATCTAGTTTTACCGAAAATTACTGCCGCAATCGTTTTCTTTCCGATATTAATTATGTTTTCTATGGGACTAAGTCTTTTAGGAGGTTGGATTTCACTTATCGCCTCTGGACTTTCTTCAACTGATTCGTATGTTTTTGGATTAAGATCTTTTTTCAAAGTTAGTGATATTACATACGCGTTATCTAAAACAGTTGTCTTCGGATTTTTGATTGTTTCTATTTCATCTTTTTATGGATATTATACTCGGGGAGGAGCACTTGACGTTGGAAAATCTTCAACTCAAGCGGTTGTAAGTAGTTCAATAGCAATATTATTGGCAAATTTCTTCATCACTCAAATGTTCTTACTGAAATGATAGAAGTTAAAAATGTAAGTAAATCTTTTGGGAAGCACAATGTTTTAAATGACGTTTCTGCATCTTTTGAAAAAGGAAAAGTTAATGTGATTATTGGTGCTTCAGGGCAAGGAAAATCTGTATTAGCAAAATGCATTGTTGGATTACATGAGGTTGATAATGGACACATTGAATTTGACAAACGTGATTTTGTTAATATGCCAAGCACTGAACGACGTGAATTGAGAAAGGAAATCGGAATGTTATTTCAAGGTTCTGCACTTTTTGACTCCATGACAGTTGAAGAAAATATTGTGTTTCCGTTGACAATGTTTTCAAAATTCACAAAAAAGGAGATGCTTGATCGCGTTAATTTTTGTTTAGAAAGGGTAAATTTAGCTGGTAGAAATAATTTATTTCCAGCAGAGTGTAGTGGTGGAATGCAAAAAAGAATTGCAATCGCACGTGCAATCGCCATGAATCCAAAGTATTTATTTTGTGATGAACCAAATTCTGGTTTAGATCCGCAAACTTCGATTTTGATTGATAATTTGATTCGTGAAATTACCTATGAATTTAACACAACTACAATTGTCATCACCCACGATATGAATTCTGTTATTGAAATTGGTGATAACATTAATTTTATTTACGAAGGTAAAAACTGGTGGCAAGGAACTTCTAAAGAAATTGTAAAAACGGATAATCCAGAAATTGTAAACTTTGTTTTTGCGTCTGAATTTATGAAAAAAATTCGAGAAAACTTGCGAAAAGACCTTTAGGGAGTTATGAGTAATGAACTATGAGTTATGAATAGACGAAAGACTCAGAAGTTAGAACTTAATTTTTCTCAAAAATCAAATCAGTTATCTAAATTGAATAAAGTCTTTTGTCTTAAGTCTTATAGTCTTGAATCTTAAAAAAATATGAAAAAGTACATTTTAATCTATTTTATTCTAGTTGCAGTTATCGCTTCAATTTTCTTATTCATTCCAATCAATCTTTTTGATGGAGAAGTGCATTATAAATATGGATTATTGGATTACACTGTGAAAGAAAAAATCAGCCTTTCATATTTTATTGGTATTGGCTCAAGTCCTGAAGAAATTGAAGGCGTAATAGATTTTCGCTTACTTCCACTAGGATATTTTTTGGCAATTTTGATAATTTTTTCTCTTCCAGCAATTATTTCGTACAGACTTTTTTTAAAAGATAAAAATTCAAAATAAGAATTCATTTGAGATCTTTTCTTTAAAGCAACTTAAGTCACAATTATTTGTTTAATTTAAAACTAATTTTGTCAAAAGAATTCAATTATGGGAAACTTTTTTCATCAAATTTCAGTCATATATAGTTCATATTGGAATTATTTATTGAAAGAATTAACAAATCCATTTAATAATGGAGGAAGTTATTTTTATTTGCTAATAGCTATTTCTTTAATCGCCTGGTCCTTAGAAATTATTGTTCCTTGGCGCAAAAATCAAGCAATTTTCAGAAAAGATTTTTGGATCGACGTATTTTACATGTTTTTCAATTTTTTCATCTTCAATTTACTGATTTTTATAGTATTATCATCTTTGACGGCAAAATATTTCCAAACTTTTATGCAATTTATTCACCTTCCAAAAAGTGGAATTTTTGATTTATCCAACTTATCACTTTGGATACAGTTTCCAGTTTATTTTTTACTTGCTGATTTTGTTCAATGGGTAATTCATGTCAGCTTACACAAAAATAAATTTCTTTGGAAATTCCATAAGATACACCATTCTGTAACCGAAATGGGTTTTGCAGCCCACTTGCGTTACCATTGGATTGAAACCTTGGTTTATAAAACAGGAATGTACATAGTTCTTGCGTGGCTTTTAAATTTCAAACTTGAACATGTATTTATTTTACATGCTTTTACAATTCTAATTGGTCATTTAAATCACACGAATATTGCGCTTGATTATGGAATTTTTAAATATGTTTTAAATAATCCAAAAATGCATATTTGGCATCATGCAAAAAAAATCCCTGAGAATTTACCTTTCGGAATGAATTTTGGAATTACCCTTTCTCTGTGGGATTATCTTTTTAAAACGGCTTATGTTCCTCATGATGGAAAAGATATTGAACTTGGGTTTGACAAAATAGAAACTTTTCCAAGAGGTTTTTTCGCTCAATTTGTAAATCCATTTAAAAAAGAAAAAACAAAATGAAAGCAACTCTAAAAAATCACTTGTTTTTAGCTATAGCAGCTTCATTAACTTTGGGTCTTGCACCTTTTAATGAACCACACATTTTAGGAAAAATAAAATGGGTAAGAGGCGGAGCGATAGGAATGAAATCAATGGACTGGTTTGATTTGTTTCTGCATGGAACTCCATGGATTTATTTGTTGGTAATCTTGCTTTTGATTGTCTTTAAACAATTTAAAAAATCTAACATTTAGTATTATTAATTACTCAGAAACTTGTAACTTTTTGTTGTATTGTCAATTGTTTTCTTTTTTATATTTGTAGAGATTTTTTTTAACATAAATTAAACTAAAAAATAATTTTATGTTTGCATAATAAAATAAAAAATTACTATCTTCGTTCAATAAAATAAAAGTTATGTCACAATCTGAAAATAATTCCACAAATAAAGCCATAAAAGGAGGAGAATTTTTAATTCGAAAAACACATTTTAATGAGATTTTTATTCCTGAAGAATGGAATGAAGAACAAAAAATGATTTCGCAGGTGTGTGAAGATTTTATTGCTCAAGAAATTATTCCAAATTTGGATAGAATAGATTCTCAAGAGGAAGGTCTGATGGTTCAACTTTTAAATAAAGCAGGAGAATTAGGTTTGCTAGGAATGTCGGTTCCAGAAAATCTCGGAGGAATGGGTACAGATTTTAAAACCTCTCTTTTAGTGACAGAACATTTAGGAGAAGGACATTCATTTTCAGTCGCATTTGGTGCACACACAGGAATTGGAACCTTGCCTCTTTTATATTATGGAAACGAAGAACAAAAACAAAAATACATTCCAAAATTAGCTACTGGAGAATGGAAAGCAGCATATTGTTTGACAGAACCAAATTCTGGTTCAGACGCAAATTCTGGAAAAACCAAAGCTGTTTTATCTACTGACGGAACACATTATGAACTTACAGGACAAAAAATGTGGATTACCAATGGCGGATTTGCAGATTTTTTTACTGTTTTTGCTAAAATAGACGACGATGAGGTTTTAAGTGCTTTTTTAGTTGAAAGAACCTATGATGGCATTACCTTTAATCCGGAAGAGCACAAAATGGGAATTAAAGGTTCATCAACAAGACAAATTTTCTTTAATAAAGTGAAAGTTCCCGTTGAAAATTTACTTTCTGAAAGAAAAAACGGTTTTAAAATTGCCTTAAATATTTTAAATATAGGAAGAATTAAATTGGCGGCAGGAGTTTTAGGTGGATCAAAACAAACCATTAATGACGCTGTAAAATATGCAATTGAAAGAGAACAATTTGGTCGTTCAATTTCAAAATACGGAGCAATTCGCTTTAAATTAGCGGAACAAGTAATGCGAACATTTGTGTTAGAATCTGCAATTTATCGTTCAGGACAAAACATTGATGACAAAATAAACGTGCTTATTGCTGAAGGAATGACAAAAGCACAAGCAACTTTAAAAGGAATCGAAGAATACGCAGCAGAGTGTGCGATTTTAAAAGTTGCAGGCTCAGAATGTTTGGATTATGTGGTTGATGAAGCACTCCAGATTTTTGGAGGAATGGGTTATTCTTCTGAATCTCCAGTTGAGCGTTCATACCGTGATTCTAGAATCAACCGAATTTTTGAAGGCACAAATGAAATCAATCGTTTGCTAACAGTCGATATGATTTTGCGTCGTGGAATGAAAGGCGAATTAGATTTAATGGCTCCAGCGATGAAAGTTGCAAGCGAATTAATGAGTATTCCAGAAACTCCAGATTTTGCAGATGGAATTTTCTCAAAAGAACATTTTTACCTTGAAAATTTCAAAAAAGTAATTTTGATTATTGCAGGATCAGCAGTTCAAAAATTAATGCAGACTTTATCAAAAGAACAAGAAATCTTGATGAATGTTGCAGATATTTCTATTGCAATTTATCAAGCAGAATCAGCTTTATTGAGAGTTGAAAAAATGATTGATTTAGGAAAAGCAACAGAAGCAAGTGTGCAAGTTGCAATTGTGAAATTGTATTTCTACGAAATGGCTGATAAAATCAATAAATTTGGGAAAGATGCAATTCATTCTTTCGTGGATGGAGATGAAGCTCGTATGATGATTATGGGCTTAAAAAGATTCACAAAAGTAGATGATTTAAATCCAAAAGCATTGAGACAACAAATCGCTCAAGATTTAATTGATAAAGGAACTTATACAATTTAGAGAAAATTAAAAACCCGAACTAAAATATATTAGTTCGGGTTTTTGAATTTATTTTTTCGTCAAATTTTTAGATTATTACAAAATTTTCAAATCGAGGCTTTTTAAAAATTTAACTTTTGAGTCCGCCTTGGCGGATGAGTAGGTTAAATTTTTGAAATAACGAAGATAGGGAGATTTTGCGCTAATCTTATTTATTTTTCAGCCATTTTCATTACATTTCTGTAAGTATATGTCGTGTAAATATGTCTTCTAGCAAAACGCGTTTGAGTTGGAGAATTTACCAATTTAGTGTACACATTTTTTGGAACACCGTAATATTCGTAAACGCTTTTATCTTGAAAAGTAATTTTCAACGTTAAGCCTTTGTAGTTGAAATCTTCAATATTTGTAGTTGCAGTCATTGCAGTATATTCTTCCAAATTTTGAGCTCTCGTTTCTGGAGAAATAGCAACTAAAAAATGATATGCTTCAATAATTTCTTTACTTTTAGCTTCAGCTTGCAATTTTTCTGCCTCTTCTTGAACTTTATCAGGATGATTTTCCTTGATTAAATCTCTGTAGATTTTCTTTAATTCTTTTAATTCAGTTTCTCTTGTCGCTCCAAAAAGCTTTCTGTAATCGATGATTCTTTTCATAAAAATTATTCTGTACTATTTGTTTTAATTTGATAAAATTCGTTTATTTTATCATTTTTTATTAATTTTTTCGTTTCAAAATCTCTAAAATTAATTTCCATTGCAACAAATTAGAAGCCAATAAATAAGTTATGGAAATCAAAATCAGAAGGCATATTTGCAAGTAATTATTTAATGAAAAATGCAAAATATTTCCTGAAAAGCACAAAAGTACAACAAAGCCAGCATATTTCAAGAATAATTGTCCATTTAATTTGATTTTAAATGTTTTAAATGTGTAAAAAACATGAACTAAGGCAATTAAAAACTGGGTTATTAAACTTGTCATTGTGGCACCAAATGCGCCGTAAATTGGAATCAAAAGCCAATTAAATAAGATGTTTATAAAAATACCAATTAATGATAATTTTATTAAAAAAGATAAATTTCCATTTGCAGTTAATAATGTTCCAAATATCAAGGTTACACAAAGCGGAATAAAAGAAATAATTAAATATTTGAAAACAAGTGAAGAATTTAAAACATCATTTTTGTAAAATAAATTCATCAGGAATTCAGAGTTAAAAAAACAAATGACAACAAGTGTAAAAGCTCCAGAAAATAAAACGCTTGAAGAAGAATCAAGCAAAGATATAATGTCCATTTTTTTCTTTAACATATTGGCAAAAATTGGAAATAGTAAACTTGAAAACAAACTTGCAAACATGAAAAAAGCATCGAGTAGGCGATATGCTTGAGCATAAATTCCCGTTTCGTGCGAACCAATAGGCAGGATCCTTTCCAACATTACTGCATCCGTCCGACTATAAATCATCATAAAAATGATGAGTAGGGCATAAGGATAACTTTTTTTAATGATTAAGCGGTTAAAAGATAAATTCCATTTTATTTTTGGAATTCCAACTTTTACAAATATTAAAATAAGTGCAATGAAACAAGTTAAAAGCAAACTAAGTGTTTGAATTTGAACAAAATTTAAAATTGAAATTTCAATATTTGTTTGAAAATAAAGCAAATATCCCATTAATAAAATCAAAAATAGTTTATCTAAGACGGATAAAATGATATCTAATTTCAGCAATAATAAACCAGAGAAATAACTTCTAAAAAAGAGAATTACACTGATTAAAAATTGATTTAGAATCAAGAATAATAAAATTTCATACTGTTTTTGATTGTAACCAAAAATTAATCCTAAACCCAGTGTAATGATAATATAAATTAAGAGTAATAAAAATCGCAAAGGAATAATTTTTCCAATATATTGTTTCGCCAAATGTGGATAATGAGCGATATATTTGATGTTGAAATTTGTAATCCCAAAGTCTAAAAAAATATTGAAAAGATAAGTGAAATTTAGCAATGAAAAATAAATCCCATATTCTTCCGCTCCTACAACATTTTGAACTTGAGCATCAATTCCAAATATTGCGATTGGTTTTACCAATAAATTTAGTAAAACCATTAATAATAAGTGGGAGAAAAATTTTAGACGCATGAAAAAATCAAGAATACATTAGTTAAAACGTATTATATTAAATTTTATTTAAAAATGTAAATGTAAGTAAAATAATGGAAATTCAGATTCCTCAAAAGCAATCTTCAATTTTCTTAAATTTAAATTCAAATCCTTTTGATAAAATTTTAGAATTACTCGCTTTTATTCCTTTAAGAACTAAAATTGACAATTTTCCTAAAATGATTTTCAAGACAAAAGACGGAATTTTTGGGAGCCAAATTCTTTTATGATTTTTTTTCGCAAGTAACAAGGTAACTTCTTTATTTGTTGAGTTTCCAGAAACAGCATGATAAATGCCGCTCAGTTTTTTTTCAATGCCAAAGTGAAATAAACGAACTAAATCGGTCAAATGAATCCAAGGCATCGCTTGATTTCCTGTTCCAATAATTGCTCCAAAACCCATTTTTATTGGTTTCTCAATTTTTGTAATTCCTCCGCCTTTTTCTGAAATAACAAAACTGATTCTAACCTTCAATACTTCACATTTTGTTGCAAATAAATCAGCTCCTTTTTCCCAATTTTTTACTAGCTGAGAAACAAAATCATTTGCAATTTCATCTTCTTCTGTGTATATTTTTTCTGTATTTTCAATGTCATAACAGTTTATTCCTGAAGCTGTAATGTATTGCTCTAACTTTGGCATCAATTTAACTTTTGAAAACAAAAATTCTGCTGGAATAACTCGTGAATCTAACAATTCTTTTTTTCTGGATTCAGTCCAACGTTTATCGACAATTCCTGCGCCACATAAATTAATAATGTGCGTTACATTCTCAAAAACTGTTTCATCAATTTCATTTAAAGCAGGATTCCAATAATAAAAATTGGCTTTCAATTTATCTTTGTGACGCGTTAAAATTTTCAATTCAAAACTGCTAGAAAGTTCAGAAATTAATTCTTTTCCTATAAAACCTGTTGCTCCGGCTAGTAAAATTGTTTTTTTGGATTCCATTTTTAACTGTATTTATTAATTTAACAAATTTAACGTGAATAAGTTAAGTCTGGCGTTAAATAAAAGTTATATTTACAAAATAAATTTCTGAATCAATTAAACCTTTGGGTTTATAGTCTGTCTAAATTTTAAATCCTTATGTATGGAAATTGAAAAAAACGATGATTTTGCCTTGGTTAACTTGTTTCAACAAGATAATTCCCGAGCGGATTATGTTTTTTCAACTTTAATGAAACGTCACAATGAGATTTTGTATTGGCACATTCGAAGAATTACTAGAAACCACGAAGAAACCAACGATATTTTGCAAAATGTATGGATGAAAGTCTGGAGAAATTTGAATGAATTTAAACAAGAATCTTCATTTTACACCTGGATTTATCGCATTTCTCGTAATGAAACCATTAATTTTTTAGAAAAAGAAAAGAAATTCAGATCTGTAGAAATGGATGAAGCATATATTGAAATCCTTGCTGGTCATGAAACGTTACAAAATTTTTCAGCTGATGAGATTTCTGAAAAACTCCAAGCGGCAATTGAAACTTTACCTGAAAAACAAGCTTTGGTTTTTCAATTAAAATTCTTCGAAGATTTAAAATACAGTGAGATTTCAGCCAAACTAAATACTTCTGAAGGAGCTTTAAAAGCAAATTATCACCATGCGGTTAAAAAAATTCAAGATTTTTTGTATTTACAATTAAACCTTTTTCAGTCATAAATGTCAAACAAATGTTATGGAAGCAAAAAAAAACATACTAGATTATATCAGAGCAAAAGGGAAAGTTGATTTAAGACAGGATTATGATAAACCTGAAATCAAGAAAACTTACTCAAAGCCTGAATTGAAGCAAAATTATTTTGAAGATTTTGCAGCAGATTTTTTAATGAAAATTAAAAGTGAATCTGATGAAAATAATTCGCAAATTATTGATAAGCAAACAAATAAGCAAACAAATAAGCAAACAAAAATTATCTTTCTAAAACCTGTTTTTTGGATTTCAAGTATTGCTGCAAGTATTATTGTAATTTTTGGAATTAATTATTTCTTAAATGATAATACTAAATTAAGCGAGATTTCTGAAAGTGAAATTTTAGCTTATGTTGAAGAAAACAGCGATGATTTTACCGCTGAGGAAATTCAATCACAAATTGAAGAATCTGTAAAAAAGAAAAATTTTAAAGAAATTGACACGACAAAATCTCAATTAAATAATAAAAAAGAGGGTTTAAACGAAAAGAGTATACAGGAAAATCAAATTCCACAAGCATCATTTAATGAATTATTAGATTCTTTTAGTGAAGAAGACCTTTATTTGTATTTGAATTCGGATGAGGTAGATTTAGAAGATCTCGAAATATTATAGTTTGAATATAAAACTTTTTTTTGTCGTTATTTTTAGTGTAAAAATTATTATTTACAAGAGTAAACTCAAATTTTTTCACTTTTAAAAATGCCTAAAAAAGAAGTGTTTTAAATTCAAACCATGAATTGTGAAACAAATATATTACAAAATAATTAAAACAAGAAATCATGAAAAAAATAAATACTAAAAAACTAGCAAAGGGAATTTTAATTCTCACTTTAATTTTATTTTCTGCCGGAATTTCATCCGCTCAAGATGGAGCAAATAGAAAAGGTCGTGGCGAAAAAATCAAACAATTAAAAATTGCTTATTTCACGGAGGAATTATCTTTAACAAGCAGTGAAAGTGAAAAGTTTTGGCCAATTTACAATGAATTGGAAGATAAAATTAAAATTTCAAGAAAAGAAAATAAAAAAATTAGTGATGATTTGTCAACAAATTCTGAAACTTTAAAAGACGAAGATTTCAAAAAAAGTGTCAACAAAATGTTTGACAATGACATTTCTGAAACTACAATTCGGAAGGAATACTATGGAAAAATTGCACAGGTTATTGGTTACAAAAAGGCTACAAAATTGTTGAAACTGGAAAAAGAATTTAAGAAAAAACTTTTGCTAGAATTAAAGAAACGAAAAAAAGAGATGGGAGGGAAGTGACGAAATTGTTTCTCAGTTAAATTAGTTTTTATTAGCAAAAAAGTAATAATTTGCTAATTAATCAATTTGCTAAGTATTTCATCATCCACAATCTCTGGAATCGTAACTTTCAATCTTGGTTCTTGTTCCATAGCACGTTTGATAGCAAAAATTGCTCCTTCGTTTCTAGCCCAAGATCTTCTTGAAATTCCATTATTGACATCCCAATGCAACATCATTTTGAGTCTTCTGTCAGCATCTTGGCTGCCATCTAACAACATTCCAAAACCGCCATTGATAACTTCTCCCCAACCTACTCCACCACCATTGTGAATAGAAATCCAAGTTGCGCCACGGAAACCATCGCCAATCACATTTTGAATTGCCATATCAGCAGTGAATTTTGAACCATCGTAAATATTTGAGGTCTCACGGTAAGGAGAATCAGTTCCAGAAACGTCGTGGTGATCACGACCTAAAACAACCATTCCGATTTCTCCTTTTGCAATGGCATTATTGAAAGCTTCCGCAATACGCATTCTTCCTTCTGCATCCGCATATAAAATTCTAGCTTGTGAACCAACAACCAATTTATTTTCTTGTGCTCCTTTAATCCATTGAATGTTATCAGCCATTTGTTGCTGAATTTCAATTGGACTATGTTGCATCATTTCTTCTAAAACATCGCAGGCAATTTTATCTGTTTTTGCTAAATCTTCGGGTAATCCAGAAGCACAAACCCAACGGAAAGGACCAAAACCATAATCAAAACACATTGGTCCCATAATGTCTTGTACATAAGATGGATATTTGAAATCTATTCCATTTTTTGCCATAATATCAGCTCCAGCTCTTGATGCTTCCAATAAAAAAGCATTTCCATAATCGAAGAAATACGTTCCTTTGGCTGTGTGTTTATTTACTGCTGCAGCATGACGAATCAATGTTTCTTGTACCTTTTGTTTGAACAATTCAGGATTTTCTGCCATCATTATATTAGAATCTTCAAAAGAAATTCCAACTGGATAATAACCTCCAGCCCATGGATTATGTAAGGATGTTTGATCAGATCCTAAATCAACATGGATGTTTTCCGAATCGAATTTTTCCCAAACTTCAACAATATTTCCAAGATATGCAATTGAAACAACTTCCTTATTTTCTTGCGCCTTGCGAACTCGAATTACTAAATCTTCTAAATTCTCACAAACTTCATTAATCCACCCTTGTTCATGGCGAATTTTTGTAATTTTTGGATTAACTTCTGCGCAAACTGTAACACAACCTGCAATATTTCCTGCTTTTGGCTGTGCGCCAGACATTCCACCCAAACCTGAAGTTAAAAACAGGGACCCTGAAGGGGTCTTTTTTATTTTACGAAAACCGTTTAAAACAGTAATTGTTGTTCCATGCACTATTCCTTGTGGCCCGATGTACATGTAAGATCCAGCTGTCATTTGACCGTATTGGGAAACTCCCAAAGCATTCATCTTTTCCCAATCATCTGGTTTAGAATAATTTGGAATTACCATACCATTCGTAACAACAACTCTTGGTGCATCTTTGTGTGATGGAAATAATCCCATTGGATGACCAGAATACATCGTTAAAGTTTGATCATCAGTCATTTCTGACAAATATTTCATTGTCAAACGATATTGAATCCAATTTTGAAAAACAGCTCCATTTCCACCGTAAGTAATTAATTCATGAGGATGTTGAGCCACAGCATAATCCAAATTATTTTGAATCATCAACATGATGGCTTTTGCTTGTTCGCATTTCCCTGGATAATCAGAAATTGGACGTGCATACATTTCATAATCTGGTCTGAATCGATACATATAAATCCTACCGTAGGTATTCAATTCCTCCATAAACTCAGGAGCTAATTCAGCATGAAAAGATTTAGGGAAATAACGTAAAGCATTGCGTATAGCTAGTTTTTTTTCATCAGCAGAAAGAATTTCTTTTCGTTTTGGAGCATGATTTATGTTTAATTCATATTCTTTTTTGGAAGGCAAAACCGTTGGAATACCTTGTCTAATGTCGTCTTGAAATTCTTGAACTGTCATGGATGAAATTGTTTGATTTTAACTTTACAAAAGTACATTTTTGAATTGAAAAATCAATAAAATATCCAACTAAAATAGTTTTTAAAACGTTTAATTAAGTACATTTGATTCCTATGCGAAATTTACTTGTTTTTCTTACTTTTTTAATTCAGTTAAATTTGTTTTCACAAACATCAAGTGAAATTAATTTGGGGTATAATTTTCAATTGCAAAAAAATAAACAAGAACAGCTTTATGTGAAAATTTTAGATCAAAAAGTAAATTGTTTAAATGCTGGTTTTGCTTATAATTTTAGCGAAAATGAACTTTTTAATCCAAAATTATTCTTTAACATTAACTGTAATAAATACGATTTAAAATATACGGAAAATGTTCAACTTTCTGATACAACAAGTCAAATTTCCAATAATCGTTTTCGTGAAAATGACCTCAATTTTCAACTTGGCTTTATAGCAAAATTAAATGTTGATAATCCACAAAAAATTAAAATTAAACCGCAATTCGGTGTCATTTTTAATTATTTAAAATTGAAAAATACTGTTTTTGAAACTGATAATACAAATTTCCCAAGCAAAGAAATGTATTCAAGTGCGAGTAGAGAATTCAGCCTTAAAGAAGTGTCATTTAAAATGAAATTACTCGCTGGACTGCAATTTGAAAAAAAAATAAATGAAAACTATTCCTTAGTTTTAGATTGTAATTATTTAATTAATTTGGACAATTATTCAGTAAAATATTACAACAATAGAAGAGAACTTCAACTTAATCTAGGTTTAAAATCAAACATCACTAAAATGGATTCAATGAAATTAAATAATGAAATTTTTATTGGTGCTTTTTACGGGAAAACATTTTATACTTTTTCAGCAGATCAACAACAATTGTATGCAAAAGATTACAGCGTCTCAGAATTATATCCTTTTTTATCAATCAAGTCTAATGGAATGGAATTAAATTTTAAATTCGATTTGAAAAAAATTACTTTTAGACAAGAATTTTCTTATTCAAAAATCGACATTAATTTAGAAGGAAGTAGAACTTTATTTTCTTCAAGTGACTTTGCTAATCCGTACTACATTCATTCAATTGACAAAACAAATTATTATTATCAGTCAACTAAAAATGAGCTACGCTTTGGAAGTAGTATTGGTTTTCGTTTGTTCAGAAACAGTAAATTTCAAATTACCCCCTTTTTAGGAATAAATTATGTCAATAATTCAAAATCAACCATATTAAAAGATGAGTATAAAAGAAGTAAATACAGTGAGTATTACTCTCCAAATGAACTAATTCCAGTAAACGTTGTTAGCGAATCAATGACAACTGGAAAAGCGAGCGATTATCTTGATGATCATCAAATTATAGGAATAAACCCTAAAATATCCCTCCTTTTTACGTTTCAAATTACACCAAAAATTTTCTTGAGTTTTAACATCGACAGAATTTTTAATGCTGAAAGTCAAGTTAGCTTTTTAAGGTATATTGATAATCACAAGTATCAATTCAATAGTGGTTTGTATTATTCAATTTATAAGAACAAAGGCATAAAAAAGGAAACTTTAAAGCGCAAACTCTAATTAAGTACATTTGATTCCTATGAGAAATTTACTTATTTTTCTTACTTTTTTAATTCATTTAAATTTGTCTTCACAAACATCAAGTGAAATTAATTTAGGGTATAATTTTCAATTGCAAAAAAATAAACAAGAACAACTTTATTTGCAAATTTTAGATCAAAAAGTAAATTGCTTAAATTTTTCTTTTGCTCACAACTTTAATGAAAATAAATTAGTTCATCCAAAATTATTCTTTAACATTAACAGTAATAATTATGACTTAAAATATAAATATACAGAAAATGATCAATCGTCTAGCTCATCTAGCTCAACAAGTCAAATTACTAATAATCGTTTTCGTGAAAATGACCTCAATTTTCAACTTGGCTTTATAGCAAAATTAAATTTTGTTTATCCGCAAAAAATTAAAATCAGACCGCAAGTAGGAATAATTCTTGATTATTTTTCTTCATATAAAAGCAACTACGAAACGGATTCTAAAAAAGGAAAAAATTATGAATATAAATCAGCAATCTACCGAAATTTCTCAATTAAAGAAAAATATTTTTCAGTTAAAACGATTGTAGGAATCCAATTTGAAAAAAAATAAATGATAAATTATCCCTAATTTTAGATTGCAATTATTTGTTTAATTTAGAGCAAGATTATGTAAAATATTACATAAACAAGAAAGAACTACAATTAAATCTGGGTTTAAAAGCAAACATCACCAAAACGGATTCAATTAAGCCAAAAAAAGAATTTTTGCTTGGCGTTTCATATTTAAAGACATTTTTTACTTTTTCAACTGATAAGGACTACTTTAGTTTGCCTTATTATGCTTCAAGAGTGGATTCTAAATCATTCATTAATTCATTTGGTTATGGACTAAATTTTAGAATTAATAGAAAAAAAATAGCTTTTTTACATGAACTTTCGTATTCAAAAATTGACATTAATTTAATTGGGAATAGAACTTATCAGTATTTGTATAAATTTGAAAATCCATTTTTAGTAGAAGAATACGATATTGCAAATTATTCTTACCGATCGACCAAAAATGAATTTCGTTTTGCAAGTAGTATTGGTTATTGTCTATTTAAAAATAGCAAAATTCAAATTACACCATTTTTAGGATTAAATTATGTCAAAAACACAAAATCAACCATTCAAAAAGACAATTATTACAGAAGGAAATACAGCGAATACTATTATACAAATCAGCCAGTACCACAAAACGTAATAAGCGATTCTATTACGATAGGAAAAGCGAGTGATTATCTTAAAGATTACCAATTTATAGATGTAAACCCTAAAATATCCCTCCTTTTTACGTTTCAAATTACACCAAAAATTTTCTTGAGTTTTAACATCGACAGAATTTTTAATGCAAGAAATCAAGTTGATTTTATAAATTATACAGATAATCACAAATATCAATTTAATTATGGTTTGTACTATTCAATTTATAAGAACAAAGGCATAAAAAAGGAAACTTTAAAACACAAACTCTAATTAATTTTGTACTTTTGCATTACAAAAATAGTTTATGTTAATAGAAGTTTTAAAGTCGAAAATTCACCGAGTAAGAGTTACTCAAGCAGATTTGAATTACATTGGTAGCATCACAATTGACGAAGATTTGATGAATGAATCAAATTTAATTGAAGGTGAAAAAGTGGCGATTGTGAATGTGAATAATGGCGAACGATTTGAAACTTACGTTATCAAAGGTGAACGAAAATCAGGAATGATTTGTTTAAATGGTCCAGCTGCAAGAAAAGTTGCTCTTGATGACATTATCATTATTATTGGTTATGCTTTGATGGATTTTGAAGAAGCAAAAACATTTAAACCTTCCATTGTTTTCCCAAATGAATCATCAAATCTAATTTCTTAATTTTGAAAAAAACTGTTTTTAAACTCCTAAAAACCGTTTTACCTTTAGCCTTGGGTGTATATTTAATTTGGTTTTTCTTTCAAAATATGTCAGAAAAATCGTTAAATTATTTCTATAAGGCATTGCAAGAAGCAAATTATTTATGGATTTTATTGGCGCTTTTTTTAAGCTTTTTTGCCTACAGCATCAGAGCTTATCGCTGGAAATATTCCTTAGAACCTTTGGGATATAAAACAAGTTTCTGGAACCGATACCACGCCATGATGATTGGATATTTAATTAATCTCACCATTCCTAGAGCTGGAGAAGCTACAAGAGCAGCAATGTTATACCGCTCCGACGGAGTTCCTTTCTCAAAATCATTTGGAACCATCATTGCCGAAAGAGTAATTGATTTATTCATGTTAGCAAGTATCAGCTTCCTTGCTTTATTCTTTACTTACGATGACTTTATCGAAATTTTCAACCAAATAAAAGCAAGTTTTAATAAACAAACTTCTAGCGAGGAAGGTCAAATTCTTAAATTTATTATTTACGGTTTCTTAATAATTTCTGGTTTATTTGTTGGATATTTAATTATCTTCAATAAAAAAATCAAGCAAAAATTATTTGAATTTATAAAAGGCATTTTTGATGGCGTTTTTTCTTTATTCAAAACAAAAAATCCGAGTTCATATATATTGTGTACCTTACTTATTTGGCTTTTATACATCGTTTATTTTGCCGTAGCTTTTTTAAGTTTAAAAGAAACACAAAATTTTCCCTTTGAAGGAATCATGTTAGCCTTTATCGCTGGTTCGCTTGGGATTTCTTTCACAAATGGTGGAATTGGTGCTTTTCCACTTTTGGTTGCTTTGGTTGTTGTTTTTTATTTAGGAAAAGATAATCCAAATGCCTTAGCAATAGGAAATGCTTTAGGAATGCTGATTTGGGTTTCTCAAACTTTACTTCTAATTATTTTAGGATTAATATCCTTAATTATATTACCGAAAAATTATTCACAAACAGATTCAAATAATGTCTAGACTTTCATTTATCCAAAACAAAATTGTTGATTTAGAAACGGCAGTTTTTAAAGTTAATACCTGGAAATTAAAAAATGATAAAATCGTTTTTACAAATGGTTGTTTTGATATTTTGCATGTTGGACACGTAACTTATCTTGCAAAAGCAGCTGAATTGGGGGATAAATTAGTTGTTGCTCTCAATACTGATTTGTCAGTAAAACTGCTTGGAAAAGGCGATGACAGACCTATAAATAATGAAGAGGCACGCATGAAAATCATAGCTTCACTAGCTTTTGTAGATTTAGTAATATTATTTCATGAAGGTACACCTTTTGAAACTATTTCAGCTCTTCAACCAGATATTTTAGTAAAAGGAGCAGATTACGATCCAGAAATAACTGATATCAACAATAAAAAATACATTGTTGGTTCTGATATTGTCAAAAAAAATGGTGGTGATGTAAAGGTAATTAATTTGGAAGAAGGTTTTTCAACGACTTCTATAATCGCTAAAATTAAAAAATAGTAAAATTAATTTTTCTTCTCTTGACACAACTCTACTAAAATTCCATCAGTAGATTTTGGATGCAGAAAAGCAATAATTTTATTATCAGCTCCATCCTTTGGTGTTTTATTAATCAGCTCAAATCCTTCACTTTCAAGTCTTTTAATTTCTGAATCAATGTCTTCCACATCAAAAGCAATGTGATGAATTCCAGGTCCTTTTTTAGCAATAAATTTTGCAATAGGTGAATCTTCATTTGTTGCCTGAAGCAATTCAATTTTTGTTTCGCCAATTTCTAAGAAAGCAGTTAAAACTCCTTCTGATTCTACACCTTCTTTTTTATAACAACTTGTATTTAAAAGTGATTCATAAATTTTTAAAGATGCATCAATATCTTTTACTGCTATTCCTAAATGTTCAATTTTTCGCATATAATTCCTTTTCAAAAAAAAATCCCGATACCAAAAAAGGAAACGGGATTTAGAATAATTTTTTGTTTTACTTAAACTTTGAAAAACTTCTCTGTTTTATTGTCAAAGTTAATATAATAAGCACCTTTTAATAAGTTTTCACAATTTACAGAAGAACCAAAACCTTTCTTAACAATGTTTCCGTATGCATCGAATATTTCGTATTTGGTTTCAACAGGTTTTTCACCAGCAGTAAAATTAATTACTGTTTTCACTTTAATCGGATTTTTCTCAACTACAGTTGTTGAAGAAGCAAATTTAACTTCTTTAGAAGATTTTTTAGCACCTGAATGATCAATTTGTGCAACTCTCACTGTATTCTCACCTGAATGAGGAATTACTTGAAATTCATAAGAGTTTTCGTTTGAGCCTGATTTTCCTTTTCCTTGAACTTCTCCAACCTCAACCCATTTGTTCCAACGATATTGCTCAATAATAAATGGTAATTTTCCTTGCTCATTTGTTGTTTTCCAAACCAATTTTCCTGAATTTGAAATCATCATATCAGTTACTTTGAAAGTACTTCTTGGTAGTAAAACTTCTGGATTTAAAATTTTTGGTTTACATCCGTCGTTATGCTCAATTACAATAAAAACAGGCTCACCAATTTCAATGTTAAATAAAGAAAAGTCGATTTCGAAAGCACTTGAACTAGTTCCTCCAGGCATAACATCACCATTTACTGTTACTTTGGTAGCACAAAATCCAAATCCATCACCATCTTCTGGATTCTGAACATAAAGGTTTTTACCTTGATAACTTCCCTCAATGGACAAGGCAGCCCAAGTTAAGTTACTTAAAACCAATAAAAAAGAAAATGTAAATAAAAATTTCATTTATGCTTATTTAAGTGTGTTGTACTTTAGATCTCTAATATTAGGGTACAAGTATAACACTTTATTTTGAATTAGCAAATCTTTTTAACTAAATTCTAAATAAAAAAAGTGTAAAAAAATCTTTTAAGTATAATTTTTTGACATTTATCGGGTTTTTTACGCTGTTTGTTTTCTTTTTATTTCAAATTCTGTATAATATTTAAAAAAATTATTTGTATTCTTGTAAAATATTACATTGAACTATTTATCAAATTTTTCAGAATTATGAAAAAAATACTTTTAATTTTTATTCTTTTTTTAAACCTAATTTCTTGTAAATCAGAAAATAAAAAAACCTTTGAACATGCTGGCGGAATTTTTAAAATGTGCATAAATGATTTTCCATCTACAAACATAGCGAGGGATGTCACTGATGTTCATTCAGCAGCGGTAATGTATCAAGTGATGGAAGGTTTAGTTTCTTTTAATGCAGATGATTTAAAAGTTAAAGCTCAGATTGCTGAATCTTGGAAAGTTTCGAGTGATAAATTAACCTATACATTTAAAATTAGAGAAAATGTTCTTTTCCATGAGTGTGAAGAATTAAGCAGTGAATCTGATAGACTTTTAACACCAGAAGATGTTGTTTTTAGTATTGAAACCGCTTGTAAGAAAGATGCTAAGGGAAATCCATCTCCAGCTTATTCGTCCTTTTTTAAAGGCACAATAAAAGGTGTTGATAAATTTCATGAGGGGAAAACTAAAATTATAAAAGGTTTAAAAATTGAAAAAAATAACGTAATAATTACTTTAGAAAATCCTGATGCAAATTTCTTAAATAAAATAGCAAATATAAATGCTTCGATTATTTCAAAAAAAGTTTTTGATGCAGGACAGGAAGGGATGATGATTGGCACTGGTCCTTTTATTTACGGTGGAATAGATGAAAAAGCTGACAAACCAAAAATTACCTTAACAAAAAATGAAGATTACTACATGAAGGACAAGGATGGTAATTCGCTTCCTTACTTAGATGGAGTAGAATTAACCATTGAAACTAAGAAATTAGATGAATTGGAAATGTTTGAAAAGGGTGAAACACATTTTATAGCTGCGCTTCCAACAAGCAGAATTTCTGCCATGTTAGAGGGTCGAATGAAAGATTTTAACTCTGTGCCTCCAGTTTTAGTTTTAAGAAATAATCCTTTACTTGCTACAAATTATTATTTCTTCAACATGAGTGATCCACGTTTTCAAGATGTTCGCGTCAGACAAGCGTTTAATTATGCAATTAACAGAAATGATATTACCCAAAATATTTTAAGAGGTCAAGCTTATGAAAACGGAATATATGGAATTGTCCCTCCGCTATCGTCATCCTTCAGAGGCTACGATTTCAAAGGTGTTAAAGAAGTCTCATATGATTATAATCCTGAAAAAGCAAAACAATTGTTAGCTGAAGCTGGTTATCCAAATGGATTAAATTTTGGTTCTGTGAATTTGAGATTAAATGTTGGGGATATTCATTCTGCTGTTGCTGAAGAAGTTGCTTCTCAATTAAACCAAACATTAGGAATAAATGTGAATATTGACGCTTCGTCCTTTGAACAAAAAAACATGGATGCTTCATTTGGAAAAGGTGATTTGTTTCGTTCTGCTTGGTTTGGTGATTATGTTAGTCCAGAAACATTTTTAATCAATTTTTATGGAAAAATCGTTCCTAAATCTATTTCAGATCCCTCAATTGTAAATCAATCTCGCTACAAAAATTCAAAATTTGATGAATTGTTTGAAACCGCAAAAAAAGAGAACAGTTTAAAAAAGAGTTTGATTCTATTTGCTGAAGCGGAGAAAGAATTAATGAAAAATCCTCCTTTGATGGTTTTATGGTACAATGGTGATATTCAATTACTTTATTCTAAAGTTCGAAATTTTAGCGAAAATCCTTTAAATCATTTCATACTGAAAGAAGTTTACTTTAAAGATTGGACAAAAGTGGAATACGAAGCTGCCTATAAAAATAAAGCAAAGCTCTAATTTATTTAGACTCCAAATATTAAATTCAATCTTATGAAATTAAAAATTCAATTTTTAAGTACCATCATTTTTTGTGTCTTTTCAAATCTGATTTTTAGTCAGTATTCTCAAACAGTAAGAGGAAAAGTATTTGATAGCGAGTCAAAAACTCCTTTGGCTGGAGCAAAAATTCAAATTTTCACGTCTGATAGTACGAAATTATACCGTGTTTTATCTGATGAAAATGGAGATTTCGAGTTTGAGAAAATTCCAATTGGTAAACATGAACTTGTATGTAGATTTATCTCCTACGAAAATAAAACTGTAACCATAGTTGTTGATTCTGGGAAAGAAAATGTCTTGGATATTCCAATGGCTGAAACTTTTGTTTTACAAAAAGAAGTTCAAGTTGTAGC
The DNA here is from genome assembly GCA_945870115.1 of Chitinophaga pinensis. Lineage (GTDB taxonomy): Bacteria > Bacteroidota > Bacteroidia > Flavobacteriales_D > Crocinitomicaceae > M2408. Next base: position 28,785 of record CAMBRH010000001.1, read on the forward strand.
TAGGAAAAAAGGTGAAACGATCAATGAATTAGCGCTTGTTTCAGCGCAGCAATTTAGTGTTGAGGAAACGAATCGTTATCCTGGCTCACGATCTGATCCTGCAAGAATGGCTTCAAATTTTGCAGGAGTTCAAGGCGCTGATGATTCTCGTAATGACATTATTGTTAGGGGAAATTCACCTTTAGGAATTGTTTGGAAATTAGAAGGAATTGATATTCCTAATCCTTCTCATTTTTCTACTTCTGGTAGTACGGGTGGACCAGTTTCTATCCTAAATAATAAAATTTTAGCCAATTCAGATTTTTTTATGAGTGCTTTTCCAGCTGAATATGGAAACAGTCTTTCCGGAGTTTTTGATTTAAAAATGCGAAAAGGAAACACCAAAAACCATGAGTTTACAGGACAATTTGGTTTTTTGGGAACAGAACTTTTAGCTGAAGGACCAATGTCAAAAACTGGAAAATCAAGTTACTTGTTGATGGGACGTTACTCAACTTTAAGTATGTTTGACAATTTAGGAATAAAAATCGGCACAGATGCAGTTCCAGTTTATGGTGATTTGGCTTTCAAATTTAACTGGCAATTAAAAAAAGGTGGAAATCTATCTTTCTTTGGAATGGGTGGGAAAAGTAATATTTCCATTAAAATTTCCGAGCAAAAAGAATATACGACAGACTTATATGGTGAAGGAGATCGAGATCAATATTTCGGAACTTCAATGGGTGTAACAGGTTTGATTTATAAAAAATCCTTAAATGAGAAAACTTTTTTAAGTTCTTCTTTGGCCTATAGTATTGAAGAACAGCATTCTCATCATGACTATTTAATTCGCAGCATTGATACTTTGCTTGAAAATGGAGAAACACGTTATCCTATTTCTGTTGATTCAATTTATCCATTGATGGGATTTTCATTCAAAACGGCTCGATTGACAAATTATACGAGTTTGAATCATAAAATTAATTTACAACATTTAATTAAAGTAGGTTTTAGCATTGAAAATCAATTTATAAATATGTTGGATTCTGCGTTAGTTACTGATCATTCAAAATTTGTAAATCGTTGGAATTTTCAAGGAACTGCACTTTTAATTCAACCATTCGTGCAATGGAAATGGAGAATTACAGAGAACATGGATTTCACAGCGGGAATTCACAGTCAATATTATTCTTTGAGCAAAAGTTTGAGCCCTGTTGAGCCAAGAATGGCGTGGAAATACAGAATGAAAGGTGGACAAGCAATTTTTGCAGGAGCTGGTTTACACTCTCAAATGCAACCTTTATATACGTATTTATACCACCAATACGATTCTCTTTCGCAACAAAACGTGATTCACAACAAAAAAATGGATTTCACAAAAAGTATCCATACTGTAGTTGGATATGAAAAGAATTTCAAGAAAAGTTTGCAAATAAAAACGGAAGTTTATTATCAATCGTTGTATAATGTGCCTGTTTCAATAAAACCTTCTGCTTTTTCATTAATTAATCAAGGAAGTGGATTTGCTCGTTTTTTCCCAGATTCTCTTGAAAATACTGGAACTGGATACAATTATGGACTGGAATTAACGATTCAAAAATTCTTTGATAAGTCATTTTTCTTTATGTTTTCAGGTTCATTGTATGATTCAAAATACAAAGGAAGCGACGGAATTTTAAGAAATACATCATACAATGGAAAGTTCACTTTTAATATTTTAGGAGGAAAAGAATTCAAATTGAATGAAAAACAAAGTATTTCGATCGGAATAAAAACAACTATGGCTGGAGGAAGACGATATGGCTATGTTGATATAAATCAATCAAATATTTTAAACGAATTGGTTTTCGTCGATTCAGCATTTAATGAGAGACAATTCAAAAATTATTTCCGTTTTGACCTAAAAGTAAATTGGAAATACAATGCCCGAAACATGACACATGAAATTGGATTGGATTTAGTGAATTTATTTAACACAAAAAATTTATTAGGTCTTGCTTTTGCCCCAAATTTAGCTGATCCATCTGTTGAACCAATTTCTGAAAAACAACAATTGGGATTCTTACCACTTTTCTATTATAAAATAGATTTTAAGTTTGGTAAGAAAGCAGGAAATTGAAAAGTTATAATGTAAATAATGTAAAATTCTAATTTGTCCCGAAACTTTTCCTTAGCTTTGTTAAAATATTTTCTAACATGATCAAAATAATTTTTATTTTTTCCTTGGCAATTTTTTCTTTGAATTGCTTTTCACAAAATGTGTTGAGTCCAGAACTTTTATTTAAATTAAAAAGGCTTTCTGGTGGCAAAGTTTCTCCTGATGGGAAATTGGTTTTATTGGAAATTAGAACTTTTTCGATTGAAGAAAATAAAGGAAATACCGATTTATTTGTTTATGATTTGAAACGAGGCAAGTCTACTCAAATTACGAATACTGCATTCAGCGAAATGGAAGCCCAATGGGGAATTGGAAATTCAATTTGGTTTATGTCAACTGAAAATCAAGGTGTTCAACTTTGGAAAATGGATGCAGAAGGAAACAATAAAACACAAGTTTCAGCAATTACAGAAATGGATTTAGAAGGATTCAAATTTTCTCCTGATGAAACAAAATTGGTTTTTATTGCGGCTGTGAAAATGAAATCTACTTTAAAAGATAAACATCCTGATTTACCTTTGGCTAATGCTCGATTAGAGGATGATTTAATGTATCGCCATTGGAATTATTGGCAAGATGACACCAAAAAACATTTGTTTTTATATGAATATAAGGACAATAAACTTGCTGTTTCTGGTAAAGATTTGTTAGAAAATGAATTTTATGACGGTGTTTTGCCTCCATTTGGAGGTTCAGATCAACTTGCTTTTTCAGCTGATTCTAAAAAGCTTGTTTATAGTTGTAAAAAGAAAAAAGGAAAAGCTTTTGCCTTAAGTACGAATAGTCAATTGTATGAATATTCAATCGAAACAACAAAAACAACTGTGTTGACAAGCACTTATTTAGGTTATGATGCAAGTCCAAAATACAGTACTGATGGAAATTTCCTATTTTGGCAGAGTATGGCAAAAGATGGTTTTGAAGCAGATAAAAATGATTTAATAGTTCGAGATTTAAGAACAAATACAGATGTAAATTTGACTCAAAAACACGATATTACAGTGGATGATTATTGCATTAGTCCAAATTCAAAATACGTTTACATGATAGTTCCTTTCAAAGGAATGAAACAACTTTTTGAATTGGAAATTTCAACTCAAGCTTTGAGACAAATTACAACTGAAGAATTTGATTTCTTAAGTTTGGATTTAGCTGGTGATGAATTGATTACAACAAGACAATCCATGCTAGATCCAACAGATTTAGTTTCAGTAAATATCAAAAAAGGTAAAACGAAAAATTTGACAAATTTGAATCATGAGATCATGTCAAAATTAGATTTGCCAAGTGTTCAAGAACGTTGGATAGAAACAACAGACGGAAAGAAGATGTTAGTGTGGATGGTTTTACCTCCTAATTTTGATTCAAACAAAAAATATCCAAGTGTTTTATATTGTCAAGGCGGACCACAAAGTATGGTGAGTCAGTTTTTCTCATACCGCTGGAATTTAGCCCTAATGGCATCTCAAGGTTACATTGTTATTGCGCCAAATAGACGAGGATTGCCAGGTTTTGGTCAAGAATGGAACGATGCAATTTCAAAAGATTGGGGTGGACAAGCTATGAATGATTATTTAGCAGCAGTTGATAATATTAGTAACGAACCATACATTGATGTAAATAGAATTGGTTGTGTTGGAGCATCTTACGGTGGATATTCAGTTTATTATTTAGCTGGAATTCACAATGGAAGATTCAAAACATTTATTTCACATTGCGGTTTATTTAATTTAGAAAGTTGGTATGGAACAACCGAAGAATTATTTTTCGCAAATTGGGATAATAAGGGTCCATATTGGTTACCTGAAAACAAAGAATATTATGCGAAAAATAGTCCACATAATTTTGTCCAAAATTGGAATACTCCCATGCTTGTAATTCATGGCGGAATGGATTTTAGAGTTCCCGAATCTGAAGGAATGCAAGCATTTCAGGCAGCACAATTGAAAGGATTAAGAAGCAAGTATTTGTATTTTCCAAAGGAAGGACATTGGATTACAACTCCTCAAAATGGGATTTTGTGGTATAGAGAATTTTTTGAATGGTTGGATACAGATTTAAAAAAGTAAGTGAAACTATTAAGTTTAATTTAGTTTCTATTTAAATAATGGTAAATTAATTCATGGATTCAAAAGGACAATCTTTTTTTAGTTATTTATTAACTTTGGTTTTTACTGGAATAAGTTTGGTTCTAAGTTCAAGTTTGATTGGAACGATTTATTCTTTTTATTCAAGGCAAACAAAGTTTAAATTAGAAGATTTAATTCAGTTTTATGGAAAAAATGTATTTTTTTTATTGCAATTATTTCCTTTTGTAATTGCACTTTTTGTGTTACTATTTTGTGTAAGATTTATACACAAACAGAAAATTAAAACACTGTTTTCACTTAAAAACACTTTTTCTTTAAAGCATTTATTTGTTAGTTTTTTACTTTGGGGAATCCTACTATTTCTGTTATTACTTATTCAATTTTTTATCCTTCAAAAACCCATCAAATGGAATTATTCTTCAGAAAGTTTCTGGATTTTAGTGTTGATTAGCTTCTTTTTTGTTGGTTTCCAAACATTATTTGAAGAAATCCTTTTTCGTGGATATTTATTGCAAAGCTTTTCAAGTTTTTTCCATAAAAAATGGATAGCAATAATAGCTTCATCACTTTTATTTGGATTAATGCATTTTGCAAATCCTGAAATAAAAATTTTCGGAAATTTTATTTTGATTTACTATATTTTGACGGGTGTTTTTTTAGCTTTAATTTCTATTTTGGATAAAGGAATTGAACTCGCTTTTGGTTTTCATTTTGTTAATAATTTATTTGGCACATTGGTTCTAACAAATAATTGGCAAGTTTTTCAAACGGATGCACTTTTTAAAGACTATTCAAAACCAGTTTTATCTTGGGAAATTTGGATTAGTTTATTTATTATGTACCCAATTTTATTTTATTCTTTCAAGAAAATTTATAAATGGAAGATTGGCGAGATTTTTGCTTAATTTTGGGAAAATTTTAATTATGAAAACACTCTTTTTATCCGTAATCCTTTTATTTTCATCTCAATTTGTTTCTGCACAATTAATTTCAGGGACTTTAATCAACGAAGGGCGCAAACTGATTTCTACTTTTGATTTTAAAATTCATGGAAAAAACAAAGGATTTCAAACGTATGAACTTGCAGTAAATTCAATGGGTGAAGTAACAAGTGTGGTTATGAAAGAAGTTGATGGAGATTTAGTTTCAACTCCTGCAAAAATTGAAGCCGTTAAAGCTTTGAAAAAATTAAAATTTACAGGTGCGAATTTCTATCCGAAATTTCAACATGTAACGGTCAAAATTGAATTTTTAAAATAAATTTCAGCCACACCTTTATAAGCCGTTAATTTACAATTAGTTAATTTTAATTTTGTTAAAAAAGTAAAAATAGTGTAAATTTATTTACCATGGTAATTAAATTGTAACTATATTTGCAGTATCAAATTTAAATTAATTAATAAAAATAAAATGGAAACAACAAAAGTATGGGGAATTGACCCAACACATTCAGAAGTACAATTTAAAATCAAACATTTAGTAATTTCAACTGTAACTGGTCAATTTACTGATTTTAGTGGAGAAATTCATTCAAAAGGAGACAATTTTGAAGGGGCAAATGCAAAGTTTGAAGCGCAAATTGCGAGTATTTCAACAAATAATGCTGATAGAGATGGGCATTTGAAATCAGCAGATTTTTTTGATGCAGAAAATTTTCCAGTATTAAGTTTTGAATCAACATCATTTAATCGTCTTGATGAAGATAATTTTGAAATAAAAGGAAATATGTCTATCAGAGGTATTTCAAAAGAAATTACATTAAAAGCTGAATATGGTGGACAAATGACAGATTTCTATGGAAATGTTAAAGTTGGTTTTGAGATTTCAGGAAAAATTAGTCGTAAAGATTTTGGATTAACTTGGAATGGAGTTACAGAAGCTGGTGGAGTAGTAGTAAGCGATGAAGTGAAGTTGTTGTTGAATTTACAATTTGCTTAAGCTAAAATATGAAATTTCTAAAAAAGAGTAATTCGAAAGAATTACTTTTTTTTAGTTTTATACGGTTAAATGATTGATTGTTAAAAGTTAAGTGTTTTTTATTTCTTCTTCTAAACTCTCGTTTGGAATAAAAAATTAAGGTCACAATTGTGTTCTTATTTTATATTTAAAGATTTAAGTCTTTAAATAGTTTAAAATAAAACCGTTTATACCTTTAATTCTTAACTTCACAAAGTTTAACATTTTTAACTCATTTATTTTCTTTATTCTTGCATAAAATTAATAGGTTAGGTTATTAAATACTTTTGATGTGTAACAAAGTAATTTATTAACGTTAAATTAAATAATTTTAACTGGAGCAAGTAGCATAAATAAATAAAAATATGAGTATAAACAGTACAAAAAAATGGGGAATTTCTCCACCAAAAGCAATTTATTTATTACTATTTCTAATTCTACCTTTTTTCTCATTTAATCAAAAAATGAGGATTACAGGAAATGTCCAAGACACAACAAATTCCGTTGAAGTTCCATTACACAATGCTTTGGCAATGTTGGTGCGCATAAAAGATTCAGTTTTAATCGATTTTCAAAGAACAGATTTGAACGGAAATTTTGTATTTAATAATTTATCAATAGATACTTTACAGTTAACAATTTCTCATCCTAAATTTGGTGAGAACTTTTATTATATGTTTGGTAGTCAAGAAAATCGAGAATTTGACATCAAAAGAATTGTACTTCCTCCAATAAGTTTAAATTTAAAGGAAGTTGTCATTTATGCATATAAAGATCCCGTGTATTACAAAGGTGACACTTTAGTTTATGTAGCTGATTCTTTCAAAGTGAAGCCAAATGCTGTTGTAGAGGATTTACTAAAAAAATTACCGGGAATAAAAGTAAATGCTGATGGAACAATTGAAGCGCAAGGAAAAGAAATTCAACAAGTTTTAGTTGATGGTGACGAATTTTTTGGTGCAGACCCAACAATGGCAACAAAAAATCTGGGTGCCAATGGTGTTCAGACAGTTGAAATTTATGAAAAGAAAGATGAAAATGCTACCGATGATTCTGAAACCATTCAAGTAATGGATTTACGACTGAAGGAAGACGCGAAAAAGGGCTATTTCGGAAAGGTATCTGGTGCAACAGATTTTGGGGCAGTAAGGCAAGGGAAATCTTTTTATGAAGGTGAATTATTGGCAAATAAATTCAATAAAACGCAAAAAATATCCGTTTTTGCCTTAAGTTCAAATACCATGAAATCTAGTTTAGATTGGCAAGACCAATATAAATATGGAATGAATACTGGAGGTGGTTATAATGAAGAGGAAGATAATTGGACTTGGACTTCAGGAGGAGGTCAAGGTGATGGAATTCCAACTACATTAAAAACTGGGGTTTATTACAATGAAAACATTAATAAAAAACTCGAATTAAGTGCAAATTATACTTTCTCCGATAATTCCTTAAAAACAACTGAGACAAATCGATCTCAATACTTCTTGACTGACACATCTTATGTTACTGATTTAGAAAATGTTACTGATTCAAAAAATCAAGCTCATGAACTTAACTTGAAATTGGTTTATAAAATAGATTCTTTATCAACCTTCGAAATTGAACCTAAAGCAGAGTTAAATTATGCTAATTCAAATTCTTTAGATAAAACAGATTTTTTATTTGAAGATTTATCAAATTCTCGCAATACTTCTGTAGTAAATAAAAATAAAGCTGAAGGCACAACTTTTAGCTCGCGAGTTAGCTATAAGAAAGATTTCAAGAAGAAAGGTAGAAAACTTACTACAAATTATAGGTTTTCTTTTGACAAAAATAAATCTGTTGGGAATTTGAATATTTTAGATTTAAATTATGTTTTCCCAACCTCCAATGATACTACAGATCAATCAAAAGATAACAATTCTTTATCAACTTCTCATACAGCAGGAATTTCTTACATTGAGCCCTTAAATAATAAAGTCAAGCTTGAAGTTGATTATGAATACTATACAAACTTTAATGACCAAGAAAAATTTACAAGAGATTTTGAAAATGGATCTTACTCAAAAGTTGATTCCACCTTATCAAACAGTTTTGAAAGTTTAAAATCATATAATCGTGCTGGAACTCAATTGATTTATGATTTCAAAAAATTACGTTTATCTGGAGGTGTGAGAGTGAGAAATGTTTTGATTGATAATAGGAATTTAATTTTAAATACAACAATTAATCAAAATATTACAAACGTTTTGCCGAGAGCCAGATTTGTGTATAAATTCTCACAAAGTATGCGTTTAAATTTGAATTATAATACGAGTTCCTCCCAACCAAGTGTAAATCAACTTCAACCAGTGCAAGACAATACTAATCCAAATCGCTTAGTACAAGGAAATCCTGATTTAAAACCAAATTTTGTTCACAGTTTTAGTGGAAGTTATAATTTTTATAAAGCACTTTCAGGCACTCACATGTGGACTTCGGCTCAACATTCAATTACCAATGACGGTTTTGCAAATTCAACTAAATTTGACAATGATGGCAGAATAACGTCGCAAACAATCAATGTTGATGGAAATACTAATTCGAGCTTTAATATTGGTGGAGGATTTCCGATGTTTAAAAAATTCTTAGATGTTTATCCTAATTTTAATGCAGGAGTTTCAAAATCAAAATCATTCATAAATGATGTAGAAAACATTGCAAAAAATACAAGTATTGGTGGTGGAATTGAGATAAAAATTGAAAGGGATTCAGTAGAGTTTTCACTTGGTGGAAATTATGATTACACTTCTCCTTCGAATTCTATTAGCACGCAATCAAGTTTACCATTTTCAACTCAATCTTTCAATTCCAACTTTCTATGGAAAATGCCTAAAGGATTCTTTTTTGAGACCGATGCAAGTTATACCATAAATTCAAATCGTGCTGCAAGTTATAATTTAAATGTTTTTATTTGGAATGCGGGCTTTTCAAAAAGTTTCTTAAAAACAGAAAATCTTATAGCTAAAATTCAGGTTTATGATATTCTTAATCAAAACATTAGTACTTACAGGGATGTGAGTGCAAATGTTATTACAGATACTAAATCAGTTATAATCGCTCGCTATTTTTTAGTAAGAATGACCTATAAATTTAACAATAATAAAATAAAAGAAAATGATGATTTCTTCTAAATTTAAAATAAATATACTTTCAATTATCCTAACATTTTGTTGTATTAGTACTACTTTTTCTCAAATAACATCTGGAAAGATTGTTTTTGAACGCAAAACAAATTTGATGAAAAAATTTACAGATGAAAGAACAAAAAAATGGATTACTGAAGAAAATAAATACAACATAGATGTATTTGATTTGTATTTTAATGACTCAATTTCAGTATTTATTCCCTCCGAAGATCAACCAGTAAAAGGAGGTATGGCTTCATGGGCTACTACAAAAAATTCTGTTGTCCAAAATATTAATTCTGGAAGTCGATTGTCAGTTCTAAATATCTGGGGAGACAATGCTTATGTGCAAGATTCTTTAATCGAAAGAGAATGGAAAATTACTGAAAACAAACGTAAAATTGGCTCATATATGTGTCAAAAGGCAATTTACAAAATGAATGATTCTGTTACAATATACGCTTGGTTTAGTGAAGAAATCATTCCGTCGGTTGGACCAGAAACATTTCGTGGTTTGCCAGGAGCAATTTTGGGTTTAGCTACAGAAGATGGAGGAGTGGTATATTTTGCTAAAAGTTATGAAGCATTAAAACCAGATTTTGATTTTGAAAAGATCACCCCGAAAGCGGGAAAGAAAACCTACACCCATGAAGAATTAAAAGCGAAACTAAAAGCAGATTTTGAAAGTAAACCTTGGGGAAAAGGTTTAGTAGATGAAATGTTTACTTGGTAAAACTTAAAAATATAATGGTAATTTATTTTTTTGCGGTGAATAATATTATATTTACCGCAAAAAACGCGGTAAAAATTTGTGAGTACGGAAAATAAGTAGTATATTTGTTGCAAATATTGCTTTTTATGCCTAGATATGTACATCAAACAAAAGATTGGCCAGAGTTCCTTTGGGACAACGACATGCTTTTAAATCTTTTAGGAAATGTTAGAAACCTACAAGGTAAATTAGTTGGGAAAATGGAAGCTTTGGGTTTCGATTTTCGTGAAAAAGCACTTTTAAAAACCTTAACTTTAGATGTTTTAAAATCTTCTGAAATTGAAGGAGAAATCTTTATATTAGATGAAGTTAGATCTTCTTTAGCCAAAAAATTAGGAATGGATTTGCCCGATTTAATTCCTTACGATAGAAATATCGATGGAATGGCAGATATTTTAGTTGATGCAACAAGAAATAACACACATTTATTAAGTGCAGAACGACTTTTTTCTTGGCATGCAGCTTTATTTCCAACTGGTAGAAGCGGGATGTTTAAAATAACTGTTGGAAATTGGCGACAAGATGAAGGAGGACCAATGCAAGTTGTTTCTGGAGCAATGGGAAAAGAATTTGTTCATTTTGAAGCACCAGATTCTAAACGTGTTCCGCAAGAAATGGAAGAATTTATTTCCTGGTTTAATTTAGAAACTGAACTAGAACCAGTTTTAAAAGCTGCAGTTGCACATTTTTGGTTCATCACAATCCACCCGTTTGATGATGGAAATGGAAGAATTGCTCGTGCACTTACGGATATGCTTTTGGCTCGTGCCGATGGGATAAATCAACGCTTTTACAGTATGTCGGCACAAATTCGTTTAGAGAGAAAACGCTATTATTCTATTTTAGAAAGTTGTCAAAAAAGTTCAATTGATATTACTTCTTGGAATGTTTGGTTTCTAGAATGTCTTCAAAAATCACTTTTAGCAACGGTTGAAATTTTAAAAGACGTATTGCAAAAATCAGATTTTTGGAAAAATAATGCGCAAACGATTTTAAATGAACGCCAAAAATTGATGCTCAACAAAATATTAGATGGTTTTGATGGAAAGGTTACGAGTTCAAAATGGGCAAAAATCTGCAAATGCTCAAGTGATTCTGCTTTGAGAGATATTCAAGATTTAATCTCCAAAAGAGTATTGAAAAAAGAAGATTCTGGTGGAAGAAGCTCAGCTTATGAATTAGTTGATTAAAAAAAAGCGAGAATTTTATTTCTCGCTTTTCTTTTTACATTCTATTTGGAACTTCAATCCCGATTAATTTCATGGCGTTTTTCACAATTTTTGCAACATTATCACATAAAATTAAACGCAAATTTCTCAAAGCTGCATTTTCTTCAGCATTTACTGGAACATTGTGGTAAAATTGATTAAATGATTTTACCAAATCATAGGTGTAGTTTATCAACAAAGCGGGCGAATTTTCTTTACCTGATTCTTGTAGAATACTTGGAAATAAAACCATTAGTTTAATTAATTCTTTTTCATCTGCATTTATTGAAACTTCTGAAATTGCTTCAATTTTATTTGCTTTTCCTAACAAAGATTGAATTCGAGCATAAGTATATTGGATAAAAGGTCCTGTATTTCCATTTAACTCGATCGATTCTTCAGGATTAAATGCCATACTTTTTCGAGGATCAACTTTTAATAAATAGTACTTTAAACCGCCCATTCCAATTTGACGGTACAAATTTTCTTTTTCGATTTCAGTCATTCCTTCCAAATGTCCACGTTCTTGGGTCATTTTTTTAGCACTTGAAACTACTTCATCCATCAAATCATCCGCATCAACAACTGTTCCTTCACGAGATTTCATTTTTCCTATTTCACCTTGATCATTCCGTAATTCTACCATTCCATAAGACAAATGATAACAAGATTCAGCCCAAGAATAGCCCATTTTTTTCAAAATCAAAAACAAGACTTTGAAATGGTAATCTTGCTCATTTCCAACAGTGTAAGTAACTCCTTCTAAATCTGGATAATCTTTAAAACGATCGATTGCGGTTCCAACATCTTGCGTCATATAAACAGCTGTTCCATTTGAACGAAGCAATAATTTTTCGTCCAAACCATCACTTGTTAAATCAATCCAAACTGAACCGTCATCTTTTTTGAAAAAAACATTTTTCGCTAAACCTTCTTCAATAACTTCTTTACCAATCAAATAGGTTTCAGATTCATAATAGATTTTATCAAAATCAACCCCCATTGTTTTGTATGTAACATCAAAACCTTTGTAAACCCAAGAATTCATAGTTGTCCACAAAAGATAAATTTGAGGATCACGCGCTTCCCATTTCATCAACATTTCATTTGCATCACGCATCAATGTAGTTTGATTTTTGGCCAATTCTTTAATTTTAGCGCTTAAATCGATAATTGCATTTTCTGTTTTACCAATTTTTGCTTCTTCAAATTTTAGAAATTCAGCTTTAACTTGCTCAGAAAAACCATCAAAATTTCCATTTTCCCAAGATTCGATGATTAATTTTGCTTCTGCATTGTATTCCTTATCGAAAATCACGTAATATTTTCCGACTAATTTATCTCCTTTAAGTCCTGTATTTTCTGGAGTTTCTCTTTCTCCTTTTTCATTTAAAGGTGAAAAACGTTCCCAAGCCAACATACTTTTGCAAATATGAATTCCACGATCGTTGATAATTTGCGTTTTTACAACTTTATAGCCGTTTGCTTTTTGAATTTCAGCTACAGAATATCCAAGAAAAACATTTCTTAAATGTCCTAGGTGCAAAGGTTTATTTGTATTTGGCGAAGCATATTCCACCATAATTGTTCCTTTGGAATTCGCTTTTTGATAGCCGAAATTTTCGCTTTTAGCAATTTTTTTTAATTCTGAAAACCAATAATTTTCTGTCAGTGAAATATTTAAAAAGCCTTGAACAACCAAAAAACTTTTAATTTCAGATAAATGTTCTTGTAAAAAAGTTCCGATTTTTGTTGCCGCTAAATCTGGTGAAGTTTTCAATAATTTCACAAAAGGAAAAACAACAAGCGTTAAATCTCCTTCAAATTCTTTTCTAGTTAATTGAAATTGAACTTGTTTTGCTTCTATTTGTGAACCAAAAAGTTCATTTGAATGTTCTATTATTAAGTTACGGATTATATTTTCCATTTTTTATATTTTGATTGGCGAGATTGGCAAGATTCAAGATTGACAAGATTGCTTCGCTTTCAAAATAATTTTCTTTTGAACGAAGAAATCTGCAATCTGTAATTTGCTAATCAATTATTTATTTTCTGTTATTTTTTCGACTAGAGATTCCAATATTTGAAAAGTTATCTCTGCCATTTTATTTGTATTTTCGTCTAAACAAGGATTTACTTCGACAATTTCTAAGCAAGTAATTTTAGGGCTTTCTAATAAATTAAGCATTAAATTTTCGGCCTGACTTGGAGATAAACCTTTGTCAACAGGAGTTCCAGTTCCGTGAGAAGTCAAATTTGGATCCATAGAATCAACATCAAATGAAATATAAATGATGTCACAGAATTCTAATTTTGTTAAAATTTCATCTGTAATTTCTTTTTCACCTCTTAATGTTACCTCATCAACTGAATAGTTTTTGATGTTTCGCCTGAGAATCAACTTATCTTCTTGTTCTTCCGTATCACGAACAGCAATAAAAACTAAATCTTCTGGATTAATTTTTGGTGCAATTCCTCCCATATTTTTCAATTCTTCCCAAAGTTTTGAAGTTTCAGAAGGAACATCATTTGATTTACACTCCAAATTGTCTTCATTCAAGGCAGTTGAAAGGGGCATTCCATGGATATTTCCTGAGGGAGTTGTAAAAGGAGAATGTAGATCTGCATGTGCATCTATCCAAATCACACCTAATCTTTTTGTGGGAAAAGCAGCTTTTATACCAGCAATTGTCCCTCCAGCTGAACCATGATCGGAAGCTAAAATTAATGGAAACTTATCTTTCTTTAATATTGAAGAAACATCTTTGGTCAAGTCTGAATATATTTTGACTAAACCATCAATTCTTTTCGCAAATTGGTGAGAAGTTTCAAAATCTAACAAGTGATTTTGACTTGGAATTTGTGTTTGAGGAAATTTTCCAAACAATTTACTTCCTTGATTTCGTGCTGCAACCATAATTGCTTCAGGACCTAGAGAAGCTCCACGTGTTCCAGCAGTAATTTCAGATGTATTAATGATGAAATGTATATTTTTCATATGTAAATAATTTGTTTTTTAAATGTCATATGAAATACGTCATACAATTTTTATTTGTGCTCACGCAATTTGTTTTTGTATGACTATTTCATAAATTTTTAGTTAAAAATAAATTTGCAAATTTCTTTGAAACATAAATTGCAAATTTATCAATATATAAGTAATAAGGAATAGAAACGAGTACACTTAAAGTGAAGGTTAAGATAACATTTAAAATTTTAAACTCAAAACTGATGCTTTTTGTTATCAAAAACGACGTAAAAGTATAAATTACAAGCATGTGAATTAAGTAAAAACTAAAAGAAATTTTCCCAAAAATATAAATCCATTTTAAAGATAAAAATTGCTTAATCAATGAATTTTTGATTGAGAAATACAAAATTAACAAACTTTGAATAATATAGACATAAGCAATATCACCTTGAAAATGAGCAACGATTAATTTTGTAAGTATTAATAAAATAAAAAATACAAGTAGTGAAAACCATTTAAAATGAAAAATCTTTTCCTCAATCCTTTTAAACTTAACAACTGATTTCTTTTGGATTTTTGTAAAATCTAAATCACTTAATAAAAAACCGAAAACAAAAGGAATATAATTCAATGATTTCATGTAAAATAAAACAAAAATTAGTGTAAAATAAATGTAAAATCGATTTTTATGTGATTTTATTATTCCAAAAAGTCCAAAAATAAACATAGAACCAATAAATTCAGATTGAATGCTCCATAGTACTGGATTATACGTTGGATAAAGGTAATAATCAAAATAGATTCCGTAAAAAATCAAATTGAAAAAATCTGATAAATCATACTTAAAATCTCCAAATCCACCCAACCAATTTGAATTATAGCCAATTTCTGCAAGAATTTTTGCTGCTTCTTTGTTATGAAATAAGCCAAGCCTATATAATGTTATTGAAAGAATTACTGAAACGGTAATTGGTACAAATAGTCTTATGTATCTTTTAATAAAGCTTTCAAAAAGTACTGGAGAATTTTCAGTATTTGAAACGTTTTTAAATAATTTTATGCATAAAACATAAGCACTTAAAATCCAAAATACCCAAACAAATAAAGTTCCATCCGTAAGCGTATTTTTTAATTCTATAAAATAAGTTTGGATAAATTTTGGCAAAGAGCTTGTTCCAATTGTTTGATCTAAACTTTCAAAAGAATTTACATAAAAAAGCAATCTAATGTGATGAAAAAACACCAGAAATGCTGCTAAACCTCTTAAACCTTCTAAATGTTTTAACTTTTCCAAATGTTTAATTTACTTAAATTAAAAAAGGACTTTTAATTAAAAAAGTCCTTTATATGTCATATTGATTCTTCGAATAATAAAAAATAAGTTTATTGTATGGTTAACTTTTTCTCTAAATCTTCTAAATAAACTTTAAATTGCTTGTCTGTTTCAGAAAGATTAGAAACCGTTCTACATGCGTGTAAAACTGTTGCGTGATCTTTTCCTCCGCAATGAGCACCAATACTTGCTAAAGAAGATTTAGTCATTTTTTTAGAAAAATACATGGAGATTTGTCTTGCTTGGACAACTTCTCTTTTTCTCGTTTTAGATTTTAACATTTCAATTGGCAAATCAAAATAATCACAAACAACTTTTTGGATGTAATCGATTGATACTTCTCGTGCGGTATTTTTCACGAATTTATCAATCATTTGTTTTGCTAAATCTAAAGTAATTGCTTTTTTGTTTAAAGATGCTTGAGCCAAAAGTGAAGTCCAAGCGCCTTCCATTTCACGGATGTTTGTGTTGATGCTATAAGCAAGGTATTCAACAACTTCTCTTGGAAGATCTATACCGTTTCCGTACATTTTTTTCTCTAAAATAGCAATTCTTGTTTCTAAATCTGGAGAAGCTAAATCAGCTGAAAGCCCCCATTTAAAGCGAGAAAGCAAACGTTGTTCCATTCCATGCATTTCAACTGGAGCTTTATCAGAAGTTAAAATGATTTGTTTTCCATTTTGGTGTAAGTGGTTAAAAATGTGGAAGAAAACGTCTTGTGTTTTATCTTTTCCAGCAAAAAACTGAACATCATCAATGATTAAAACATCAATCATTTGATAAAAATGGATAAAATCGTTTGTAGTTCCATTTTTAATTGCGTCAATAAATTGGTGAGCAAATTTTTCAGAACCAACATAAAGAACTGTTTTATTTGGGAATTGGTTTTTAATTCCAATTCCAATTGAATGCGCTAAATGTGTTTTTCCAAGTCCTACTCCACCGTAAATCAACAATGGATTAAATGCAGTTCCACCTGGTTTATTAGCTACTGCATAACCAGCAGAACGTGCAAGTCTATTGCAATCTCCTTCCACAAAATTCTCAAAAGAATAAGCAGGATTTAAGTTTGAGTCAACATTTACTTTCTTTAAACCAGGAATAATAAATGGATTTGTAATTTGTCTTTCATTCAAACTCAAAGGCACAGTAACTGGTGCATTTTTTAAGGCAGATTTGTTTGAAGTAGGTAGTTTTACCGTATATGGTGTAGCGTTTCTTGAGTTATTTTCCATAACAATACTGTATTCAAGTTGACCTTCATTTCCAATTTCTTTTTTTATCACTTTACTTAAAAGTGTGATATAATGTTCTTCAAGCCATTCATAAAAAAAATGTGAAGGAACCTGAATTGTTAAAATATTATTTTCTAATTTGACCGGGATAATTGGGTCAAACCATGTTTTAAAAGCTTGCAAAGGAATATTATCTTTGATCACTTTTAAACATGCATTCCAAATTGTTTCGCATTTCGCACTCATTAATTCAATTTTTTCAATAAAGTTATTACTATATGTTGTTTAAAACTTTTTTTACCAGCTAAAACGCTTGAAATAGTGGTTTTAAGTTTCTGCATTTTTCAGAGAGCAAAGATTGGGATAAAATAGTTTATAAAAAAATCAAAAAGGTATTGATTATTAACTTTTTTTTACACTTTAAAAAAATATTAGTTGAAAGAATTAATAATTTTTCATTAGTTATTTAAACTTAAATAGTTAGCTAAAAACACCTTTATTATGCGTGCTGAACGAATAATTTAATTATTAATTTTAAAAATTGTAATATTGTATTTTAAAAAAATATGCCATGAAAATTAATTTTCAACATGAAATAAAAATTAGAGTTCGATACGGAGAAACCGATCAAATGGGTTATTGCTATTATGGCAATTATGCCCAATATTTTGAAGTTGGCCGAGTTGAAGCTTTAAGGCATGTTGGTATGAGCTATCGCGAAATGGAAAATCAGGGAGTGATGCTTCCTGTTTCAGAATTTTCTGTCAAATATAAAGCTCCAGCATTTTATGACGATGAATTGACAATTAAAACGTTTATCAAAGAAGTAAAAGGAGCTCGAATTTATTTTGAGTATGAAATTAACAATGAAAAATCAGAATTAATTGCAACGGCAGAAACAATTTTGGTTTTTGTAGATAAGCAAACCATGAAACCAATCGTTGCTCCGAAAAATTTCCTATCAATAATAGAAAGATTTGAAGTCGTGAAATAATAATTATAGAATTAACTAACTTTTCTAAAAAAAATTCGTTATGTTTATAGTATGATATTTAAAAAATGATCAAAACTACATCTAGAACGAAAATTTTGAAGTTCATGAGGGCTTTTTTTCCCATTCAATTGTTGTTTGGGCATTTAAAATACAACCTGTTTTCAATGTTTTTTTGGTTTATTTTATTTAACATAACGTCTGATAGTTTTGGATATGCTTTTGGAATTCCTTTTTTATTTTATTCTCCTGAATATCAAGGAGAAACAAGTGTTTTTTCTTTTTTACTTATTGGTTTTGCAATAGGTGGATTTACAATTGCATTTCATACTTTTAGTTATATGAAACTAGGTAAAAAATATCCATTTATTGTTTCTGTCCCTAAACCTTTTATTAC
>CAMBRH010000002.1 GCA_945870115.1 Chitinophaga pinensis
TTCCATTCAGGTAAAAAATCTTCAATTTCTTCATCTGTTGGACGCAAAAACATGTTGTAAGCAAACATATTTGACCAAGAAAATTCCGTAACAACTCTTAAATTTAAACGGAAATCATCGTTTGCACAAGCGTAAGCATCTCTCACATACATATCTTTTTCAGTTAGATATGCTTTCATGCGTTGGTATAAGTTTTCAAATTTTTCTGGAGAAAACTTGATGTTTACATCACCCCACCACACTGAATTTTCAGTTTTTTCGTCGCAAACAACAAAACGATCTTTTGGAGATCTTCCTGTAAATTCACCCGTTTCAATAGCAATAGCTCCAGTATCCGTAAGAACTCCTTGTCCGCTAATAATAGTGTCTTCAACAAGTTCTGCTGGTGACAAATTCCAAAAAACATTTCCTAGGTTGTTTAGACCTAAACTTTCGTTCAAATCGGCATTTTTTCCTCTTTTACCAAATTCGTTCATAATTTTTTAATTTTTTTATCTGCCTTAGGCGGAATAGATTTGTGGCGCAAAATTACTAATTTTATGTAGAACTTTTTGAAAAACCAAGTGCATATTATTAACAATTAGTGAAAGAAATGTTAAATCTTGTTGAAAAATAATTCGATTTAGCATTTTTAAACTTAGTGTAATTTTGACGCTAATTTGTTTTTTGTCTGTTATTTTTTCTTATATTTGACAAAATAATTAGTGAAAATGAAAATTATATTTTACGATGGAGAATGTGGATTTTGTAACAAATCTGTTCAATTGGTTTTGAATAATGAAAAAACGCATGAAATAAAATTTGCTGCACTTCAATCTGATTTTGCAATTAATTTTTTTAAAGATCAAAATTTACTAAAAGCTGATATGAGTACATTTTATTTTTGGAACGAAGAAAAAATGTTTCAAAAGTCAAGAGGTGCATTAAAAGTTTTATCATTTTTAAAATTCCCATGGTCATTATTAAAAATTGGTTATTTAATTCCTAATTATTTAAGAGATAAAATGTATGATTTCATTGCAAAAAGAAGAACAAAATTAAGCACTGGTTTTTGTGTTTTACCAAGTCCTGAGCAAAAAAGTCGATTTTTAAAGTGAGATATTAACAAAGTAAAACTTATAAATTTCTCAACTAAAAAGTAAAATAAGCAAAACTTAAACTATTTTTGTTTTGTGGAAAAGCAAGTTGAAAATTCATCATTTAAAGATAAGATTATATTCTGGAAACACCGATTGAGGTTTTTTAGAAATAAATATATTTTCACTATTACTGTTTTTGCTGTTTTCGCGTTATTTCTTGATGACAACGATATTTTCACCTTATTTTCTCAAAATAGTAAGTTGAATAAAATTCAAACAGATCAAAAAAATGTTCAACAAAAATTGAGAGAAACAAGACATACTTTAAAACAATTGTCTTTTGGTTCTGAACTTGAAAGATTCGCTCGAGAAGAAAAATTGTTCAAAAAAGACAATGAAGATATTTTTATTTTGAGCTACGAGTAAAATTAAGAGTGAAGAATTAAAAATTAAGAATTAAGAGAGCAGAATTAAAAATTTATAACTCAACATTCTTAACTCATAACTAATTTCAGTATTTATAAAATCTCCCTCTAAATTTCCTGAAATTTTCTAATTCAAAACAGGGATTTACCTCTTTCAAAATAGGGAATTCAAATCTTTTTTCAGCATATTTATATTGTGCTCTTTTTGACGATAAAAATTCCAGCATTTTTTGTGCGTTAGCTGGATTTCTTGCATAACGGTAAATTCCACCTCCAGAAATTGACATATAACAACCTCTTTTACGCTGGTTTGGGAAAATTGCTTGAACTTTATGAGAATTTTTCGCATTTTTAGTGTCATAATTAGAATGACTTCTTGCAAGGTTGGATAATTTCACAATACTTAATAATGCTTCCACATTTTTCACTCGGTCAATTTGTTTAAAATCATCACCTGATTTTGGTAATAATCTTTGTCTTTCAAGTTTTAATAAAAAAGTATCTGCTTCAGATTTCAATAAAAAGCGAATATTGTTTGTAAAACATTTTAAAGTTTGATCATTTTTTTCTTGGAACGAAATTTTATTTTTCCATTTAGGTTTCAATAATTCATGGTAATTTTTAATGGTATCTTTTGAAAGTATATTTTTATTGTAAATAATAACCAACGGTGTTTTTGAAAGTCCAAACCAATTGTTTCTTTTGGAACGATAAATAGGATCAATGTTTTTTTTTAAAACGTTAGATGTAATGGGAAGAAATAACTTTTTCTGGCTTGCTTTTTTCAATAAATTGTAATTACTTAAAAGGATTAAATCAGCTTCTGAATTAAATTTTTCAGTTTTAATTTTCTGTAATATTGAATCACTTGGAATGTATCGAAAACGAACTTTTATCTTTTCTTCTTTCTCAAATTTCATGAAAATTAGTGAATCGTTACCAGTTTTTGAATCAGAATATATAGTGAGGTAATTGTATTTTATTTCCTCAGCATCTTTTACTGAACATGACGAAAATAAAACAATAAATATGATTAAAGTAAAAAAGTGAAGCTTCATTTTACAAAGCTAAATAAAATTATAGAATATTTGTTTTTAATGTTTTTCAAAAAGCTAAGATAAATCATAAAAATGTTTGATTTCACTTCTAATTTTTTTTATAAGTTCAATTTACCTTTGTAGAAAATAATTAATCATGGAAAAAGCAAAAGTATTTGATCAACATGCTGAAAACACAGAATTTTCTGCAAAATTAGATTTTTATAAAGACGAAATTAAAATCTTCAAGAATCGTTTGGAGGAAATTGTTTCAAAAAATAATCAAGTTGAATGTTTATCTGAATTAGAAAAATTTCAAAATCAATTGATAATCCAACGCAATAACATTGATGAATTAAAACACAAAGTTACTGTTGACGAAGATCGATTAATTCATGAAATAAACAAAAATGAAGTTGCAATTGATCATAGAAGCATTGAAAATCATAGCGTTGAGAAAGATGAAATGGAGAGTTTTGAGAAAAATTTCCATAATTTAAGACATGAAATTAATTTGTTTTTCACTAAATGGATGTGATCAACTTATATTTCAATTGATTAATATAAAATTAAGTTATACAATTTTAATCAATCCAAAAACCCAACTATTTTTTTTAGTTGGGTTTATTTTTTTGTACCAATTATAAGAATTCTTATTTTTTTCTAAAATATTTACTTTTGGTTTCTTACCTTTGTGAAAAATCGTTTAATTAATCAATTATTAAGTTTATCAAAAAGTGGCTGTAACAACTAAAACCCAAGAGAAAAAAATAAATCAATTATTACTTGATTTGAATTCCTCAAATCCTGGAAAAGTTACAATTGCTCTTGATTCCCTGCAAGTTTATGGTGATTCAAGTATTATTTTTCCTCTTTTTGATTTTTTAAAAAATAGTGATGATGAAAAATCAAAAGCTGAAGTTCTAGAATTTTTATGTAATCTAAAAGATACAAATTCCATGACTAAAGTAATGGAATGTTTAAAAGATGAACATTTTGCTGCTGTAAGAATTGAAATTTTAACAGCCATATGGAATTGTCCGATAAATTTTAGTGAATTTTTACATGAATTTGTTAAAATTGCAGTCGAAAATGACTATTTACATTGCTTAGAATGTTTAACAATAATTGAAAATTTAGACGGACCTTTTGATGAAAAATCAGTTTTTGAATCACAATTATTTTTAAAAGATTACCACGAAAACAAATATCCTAAAACAAAGGAAAAAGATTTATTAATAAGTGAAATCGCAATTTTAATCCGTGATTTTGATTTGGATACGGACGATTCCATTGGTGCCGAATACGAATAATTTTAAGTATCTTTTAAAATTGCTTTTTCTTCGTTGAACTTTAAATATAAAATGCTCATCAACTTAAGTTGACTGCGCTTTTAAATTTTTGTTCGCCTCAAAAAATCTAATTTTAAAAGATCCTTAAGATTTATTATTTAAATTTTATTTACCTTTGAAAAAACTTGATACATGAATTTTAGAAATTGGACGAAACAACACACGCTGGGTTTATTGCTTGGAATCGCGACAACAATCGTTTTCATACCGATTATTATGTTTGTTTTAGGAAGTATTGATAATATTCCATTTTCACGGATGTGGTTCAAATTTAGCCTGATACATGCTGAAAAAACACGCATTGTTTCCTTGGCAAGTATTGCAAATCTGATTTGGTTTCATACTTTTCTTAAAAAAGAGAATTTTTCTTATGGTCAAGGTGTAATTTTTGCGACAATATTAAATTTACTTTTCATTCTTTATTATAAATTTCTTGCTTAATGAATGATTTAGCAAAAAAAAAGAAAATTTATATCATTGCTGGTGAAGCTTCTGGTGATTTACACGGAGCAAATTTGGTAAAAGCATTAAAAAAAGTTTCAACCGAAAATAACAGAGAATTAGATTTTCGTTTTTGGGGAGGAGATTTAATGCAAAAAGAAATTGGGAAACCAGTAAAACACATAAAAGAATTGGCTTTCATGGGTTTTATAGAAGTGATTTCAAATCTAAAGACAATTCTGAATAACATTAAATTTTGTAAACAAGACATTGAAAGTTTTGATCCAGACGCCTTAGTTCTAATTGATTATCCAGGTTTTAATTTAAGAATTGCTGAATGGGCAAAAGCAAAAGGCATAAAAGTATTTTATTATATTTCACCGCAAGTGTGGGCTTGGAAGCAATCTCGGGTCTATAAAATTAAAAGAACAGTAGATCATTTATTTGCCATTTTGCCTTTTGAAGAAGAATTTTACAAAAAATTTAATTACAAAGTTGAATTTGTCGGACATCCATTGTTAGATGCAATTGAACAATATAAAGAAATTGAATTTTCTGAAACTGAATTTAGAGAAAGAAACGAGCTGTCTCAAAAACCAATTATTGCCGTTTTACCTGGCAGTAGAAAACAAGAAATTAGAGTAAAATTGCCAATCATGTTGGAAGCTGTGAAAAATTATTCCTCTTATGAAATTTTAATCGCTGGCGCACCTTCTTTAGATCCTGATTTTTATAAACCCTTTTTAATTTATCCAAATATTAAAATTATTCATGGGGAAACGTATAACATTTTAAATTTAGCCGAAGCAGCAATTGTAACATCGGGAACTGCAACTTTGGAAACGGCGCTTTTTTCTGTACCTGAGGTTGTTTGCTATAAAGCTTCATCGATTTCATATCAAATAGCAAAAAGGTTGATTAAGATTAAATATATTTCCTTGGTGAATTTAATTATGGATCGAGAAGTTGTGCGTGAACTTATTCAAAATGAGTGTAATGCAACTTTAATAGAATCAGAATTTTCGAAACTAATAAAAGGTGGAGAAAAAAGAGAATTGATGTTGAAAGATTTTGAATTATTAAAAAAATCACTGGGTTCTGGAGGTGCAAGTGAAAAGGTAGCACGTTTGTTGTTGAATAATTGTTGAAAACAATTTGAATCTGTGTGATTTCAAGCTTTTTTTGAACTTATTTTTGCAAAATGAAAATGCTTTTTCTCTTTATTCTAATTTCTGTAACTCAAATAATCAGTGCTCAGCAATTGCGTGTTGGAGTTTTGACAGAATATGACATTCAAAGAATTTTATTTTCATATAATGAAGGAAGTTATTTGATTTATGCTGATACTTTCGAATTTGGAGCAATTCTACCTAATGAGTTTGTCGATATTTCCATAACTTCTGGAGACAAAATACAATTAAAAAAAGGTGTCGAAATATTAGGTGAATTTGAAAAAATTAATTTAGTTGAAACAATTCCTTCAAGTTCAATAGCTCTAACTTCAAAAAGTCCGGTTGTTAAAGAAAGAAAATACCAAGATGATTTTGAAATAACATTGAGTGCTAAAGGTTTAATAATTGTAAATCTTGTTGACATGAACAATTATTTGGCTGGTGTTGTAGAATCAGAAGGTGGCGGCGGTAAAGAATTAGAATATTACAAAGTTCAAGCAATCATGTGCAGAACCTATGTCTTGAAAAATTTGAGTAGACATAAAGATTTGGGTTACGGTGTTTGTGATCGTGTGCATTGTCAAGCATATCATTCGATGTTGAAATACACTCCAAAAATTATGGACGCTGTTAAAGCTACAGAAAGCCTTGTTTTAATTGATGATAAAACGAATTCAAAAGGAGAATTAGCAGGAACGTATTTTCATGCAAATTGTGGTGGTCAAACGAGCAATGCAGCTGATGTTTGGAATACAAATTTACCTTATTTAAATACTTTTAAAGACACATTTTGCATTTATACCAAGCAAGCAACCTGGGAAAAAAGAATTTCACAGCAAAAATGGGCTGATTTTTTAGTTTCAAGATACAATTATCCGTTGTATGATAGTGTTTTTGGGCCAATGATTTTCACCTTTAATCAACCTGAGAGAATTGCGTTTTATCAAAGTCCGGCTTTAGGAGTTCCCTTGAGAGATTTACGAACAGAATTCCAATTAAAATCGACATTTTTTAGTTGCTACCCTGAAGGATTAGATGTTGTAGTTCGAGGAAAAGGTGTAGGACACGGAGTTGGACTTTGTCAAGAAGGAGCAATGAAAATGGCAAAATATGGATTCAGTTTCCAACAAATTTCACTTTATTACTTCCCAGGATTAAAACTTGTTTCGTACAAGGATTTTTTATTCTTTAATCAAAAAATAGTTTCTGAAACAGAGTTTTAGACTTTCTTGACACAAAAAAAAGGAATATCATTATATCTTTTAATGATTTATGACATTCCTTTTATCTTATGAATTATAATTTATTTTTTGCTTTGACAAACGAAATCAGTTGTTTCCATTCCTGCTTTCTTAATTCCTGCAAAACCTCCAGCTACGTCAATCATATTATGATAACCACGACTTTTTAGTATTGAAGCCGCAATAACTGAACGATATCCGCCAGCGCAATGAATAAAGAAAGGCTTTTCTTTCGGGAATTTTGCTAAATTTTCATTCAAAAAATCAAGTGGAGTAGAATAAGCTATTTCTAAATGTTCTGCATCATATTCACTTGGTTTTCTGACGTCAAAAACTTGTTTATCTTCTTTTTCAACACGATTTTTAAACGATTCTGCTGAAATTGATTCAATATTATCAGTTTCTTTACCAGTATTTTTCCAGGCTTCAATTCCACCTTTTAAAAATCCAATTGTATTGTCAAAGCCTACTCTTGCTAATCGAGTAACTGCCTCTTGCTCTCTTCCTTCTGGACAAACCAATAATATTTCTTGTTTTACGTCCATAATTAAAGCGCCAACCCATGGGGCAAAACCACCATCAATTCCAATGAATATTGAGTTTGGAATGTGTTCTTTCACAAAATCTTTTTCATTTCGAACATCTAAAATCAATGCTTCAGTTTCATTTGCTAAAAGTTCAAATTCATTTGGTGTTAATTCCTTCGTTCCCTTCAAAATCACATCGTCAATGCTTAAATATCCTTGTTTGTTCATTTGAACATTCATCCCAAAATATCCAGGGGGAGGTAATAATCCATCTGTCACTTCTGCGATAAACTCCTCTTTGGTCATGTCTTTTCTCAAAGCATAATTTGTTGCTTTTTGATCTCCAATTGTTCCAACAGTTTCTTTTGACATATTTTTTCCGCAAGCCGAACCAGCTCCGTGACCTGGATAAACAATCGTTTCATCTGGTAAAACCATTATTTTTGTTCTTAAACTTTCGAATAAAATTCCAGCCAATTGCTCTTGTGTCATGTCTGCTGCCTTTTGAGCTAAATCAGGTCTCCCGACATCACCTAAAAATAAGGTATCACCAGAAAATAAGGCATATTCTTTTCCAGCTTCATCATATAATAAATAAGATGAGCTTTCCATTGTATGACCAGGAGTATGAAGAATTTTTATTTTAACTTTTCCTAAGTGAAAAATTTGTCCATCTTCAGCAATTGTGCAATCAAAACTTGGCTTAGCTGTTGGACCATAAATTATTTCAGCACCTGTTTTTTCTGCTAAAGTAACGTGGCCACTAACGAAATCTGCATGAAAATGTGTTTCAAAAATATACTTGATTTTTGCATTGTCAAGATTAGCTCTATCGATGTATGAAGAAACTTCTCTTAACGGATCAATTATAGCAACTTCGCCTTCACTTTCAATGTAATAAGCTCCTTGAGCTAAACAACCTGTATATATTTGTTCGACTTTCATAATGAATAACTTTTAAATTCTAAAGTACAAATTTAAGAAATAAAAAATGGATTAACTGTAATGAAAGTTACAAAGTTAAATTTTGAACAAAAAAAAGCTATTCTAGAATTCAAGGTTATTCTATTTGCGTATTTTTTTTATTTCTTTATCTAAATCTGAAAGGTAATTTCTATCTTGTTCTATTCTAAATTGTTCAAATTCTGTATGAGCTTTTTCAACTGCTTTTTCATGAGAAATAATTCCCGCGTTTGGTAAAATATCCAAATTATTACTTTCTAAAAATTTGTTGGTTCTTTCTAGCCAATCTTTCATGGTCATTAATTGATTTCTTCGTGCTTGAAACTCAGCTAAATCCAAATATGCACTGACAAGCAGATTCAAATCACCAATTTCATGCTCATCCAAATAGTTTTTTGCAATTGTGACATCGCTTTTAAGAATTTTTCCATCGGGACTATTTTTCCAAGTGGATAATCCCATGAAATCCTTGTTTTTATCGACTCGATTAAATACAATTTCAGCTGCCGTTTTTCCAGTTATTGCAAAATGTAATTTGTTTTGGACCATTTTATAAAACAAATTCGCTTCATCAGAATTTTTGTTGTAATCAGAACTGCATTGTTGAAATAAATCTCCCAATTTTTGATAAATTCTGCGTTCACTTGATCTAATTTCTCTGATTCTTTCGAGTAATTCTTCAAAATAATCCTTACCAAAAGCTTTTCCATTTTTTAGCATTTCGTCATTTAAAACAAAACCTTTAATTATGAATTCTTTTAAGGTATTTGTAGCCCAAATTCTAAATTGTGTTGCTTGCTTTGAATTTACTCTATATCCAACAGCGATTATAGCATCAAGATTGTAAAACTCAACTTTTCTTTTAACATTTCGATTTCCTTCAGTTTGAACTGTTTCCAAAATGGAAATAGTTGAATCTTTTAATAATTCAGAGTCTTCATAAATATTCGTAAGATGTTTACTAATTGCAGGTACTTCAACTCCAAAAAGTTGAGCAAGAGATTTTTGTGTCAACCAGAAACTTTCATTATGAAATGTTACATTTATAATGATATTTTGGTTTTCGTTTTGATAAAAGATAATATTATTTTGCATTGTGGTTTAGTTAATTGTTATCAAAATTAAACAAAAAAAGATAAAAATCAAAAGCTATTTTAAGATTAATTTTACATTCGCTCTAAAAAAACAATTTCTTTATTTTGATATGCTTTCACGCCTTTTGAATCCAAATTTTGAAGGACAAGCCTACCAATTTCATCTATTCCTGTAATTTTTCCTTTGAAAACATTTTCTTCTTCTTTAAATGTTGATTCCTTTTCAAAAAGCCACAAATTAGTGAGGTAATCTTGCTTGATTTTTTCAAATTGGAATGTTTCAAGTTCGTTAAATCTTACATTTAATTTCTGAATTAACTTTAAAACTAATTCTTCTATGTTCAATTCTTTACTTAAAATGGATTTCAAACTTATCGCATTGTAATCTCCAAATTTTTCTTGATTGATGTTAATACCAATTCCGATAATGCTATTTTTAATCGAAAAGTCGTTAAATTTTCCTTTTTCAATTTGCGTTTCAATTAATATTCCAGCAATTTTTGAGTTCTTCCAAAGAATATCATTTGGCCATTTAATTTTGAAATTCGAATCAAATTCTGATAAAAAATCAAAAACCGCCAAAGAAATGGCTTGTGTTAAGAAAAAACTATTATTTACCGACAAATTGACATGATGCAAAAAAACACTTAAACTGATATTTTTAAAGGCTTCTGAGTCCCATGTAGCGCCCCTTTGTCCTTTTCCTTCAACTTGACTACCTGCCAAAATAACTGTTCCGTGTTCAATTTTATTATCAAGAACTAAATTGGCAACATAATTGTTTGTAGAATTAAGTGTATCTTTGTAGCTGATTTTTCTGCCAATCATGGGGAAAATTGTTAAGAATGTAAAAAATATGATTGTAAAATTAAAAAATAAATTAGTTTTGTATAAGTTTTGATAAATCTATGCAAAACAAGACAAAAAATAATAAATGTATAAAATAAATAATCAGATAGATTCTGAGATCCTTTGCAAGTCAATTGTTGAGGGAATGCAAGAAAATAAAGCAAAAGATATTGTTGTTTTAGATTTAAGAGAAATTCATTCAGCGGTAACAGATTTTTTTGTTATTTGTTCGGGAGAATCATCTACTCAAGTGGATGGAATTAACTCAACGGTTGTTCGTCACACGCGTAAAGAACTGAAAGAAAGACCTTGGCATGTCGAAGGTAAGGGGAATTCAGAATGGGTATTATTGGATTATGTAAATGTTGTTGCACACATTTTTTACAAAGATGCAAGAGGATTCTTTGATTTGGAAGGATTGTGGGCAGATGCTAAAAGAACAGATATTCCAAATTTGGATTAATTAAAAGAAAATGAGCGAAAATAATAACGATAAAAAGAAAAATCCTAATTCCATTTATTGGATTTACGCATTAATAGGTGTGGCTTTGGTGGCTTTTTCACTTTATACAAGTGGAGCTGGAGCGGTAAAAATTAAATATCAATCTACATTCTTTGCTCTTGCTGATTCAAGCTATGTGACGGATGTAAAGTTGGTAAACAGAGTTAGAGTTGATTTTAAATTAACTGAAGCAGGACGAAAATTTGTTACTGAAAGTAAAGACAAGCAATTTTTACCTTTAAAAAATAGTTTGAAGGCTGGAAACAAATCAATG
Organism: Chitinophaga pinensis; assembly: GCA_945870115.1. Lineage (GTDB taxonomy): Bacteria > Bacteroidota > Bacteroidia > Flavobacteriales_D > Crocinitomicaceae > M2408. Next base: position 10,957 of record CAMBRH010000002.1, read on the forward strand.
TCTGCAGTAAATCCTGTCTTTCAGTTGGATGTTTCTGACGCTGGAAATTTTTTAGATGGCTTAGACAAAACAAACGAAAGTTTAAAACTAGCTGGAAAAAAAGAAATTGAACATATACCAACTGAGGAAGTAAATTACCTTGGAAGCATAATTAGTTTCATTCTTCCAATTTTGATTTTAATCGTTATTTGGATGTTTGTAATGCGCAGAATGTCTGGAGGAAATGGTCCTGGAGGACAACTTTTCAATATCGGAAAATCGCGTGCTCAAGTTTATGATAAAGGCAAATCTACAAACATTACTTTTCAAGATGTTGCTGGTTTACAAGAGGCTAAAATAGAAATACAAGAAATTGTTGAATTTTTAAAAAATTCTAAAAAATATACTGAATTAGGTGCTAAAATTCCGAAAGGAGCATTATTGGTAGGACCTCCAGGGACTGGAAAAACCTTATTGGCAAAAGCTGTAGCAGGTGAAGCAAAAGTTCCTTTTTTCTCACTTTCAGGGTCTGATTTTGTTGAAATGTTTGTTGGTGTTGGTGCTTCTCGGGTAAGAGATTTATTCAAACAAGCTAAAGAGAAATCTCCAGCAATTATTTTTATCGATGAAATTGATGCAATTGGTCGTGCAAGAAGTAAAGGAAACGGAATGGGTGGAAACGATGAGCGTGAAAACACATTAAATCAGCTTCTAACAGAAATGGATGGCTTTGGTACAAATTCGGGAGTAATTATTCTTGCTGCTACCAATAGAGCAGATGTTTTAGATAGTGCTTTGATGCGTGCTGGTCGTTTTGACAGACAAATTTATGTTGATATGCCAGACATCAATGAGCGAAAAGAAATCTTTTTGGTTCACTTGAAACCAATCAAAAAAGATGATTCGATCGATGTTGACTTTTTAGCAAAGCAAACGCCAGGTTTTTCTGGAGCTGATATTGCAAATTTATGTAATGAGGCGGCATTAATTGCTGCTAGACATAACAAAGCACAAGTTGAAAAACAAGATTTCTTAGATGCTGTTGATAGAATCGTTGGTGGACTTGAAAAGAAAAATAAAATCATTACTAAAAGCGAAAAACGTTCAATTGCTTTCCATGAAGCGGGTCATGCAACAACATCTTGGTTGTTGGAGCACGCTTCTCCTTTGGTAAAAGTTACAATTGTACCTAGAGGTCAATCTTTGGGTGCCGCATGGTATTTACCTGAAGAAAGAAGTATTACAACAACTGAGCAAATTTCTGATGAAATGTGTTCAGCATTGGGAGGAAGAGCAGCTGAGGAATTGATTTTCGGTAAGATTTCAACTGGAGCTTTAAGTGATTTGGAAAAAGTTACAAAACAAGCTTATGCTATGGTTAGTGTTTATGGATTAAATAAAAGAATCGGAAATCGTTCTTATTATGACTCACAAGGAAGAGAATCATTCACCAAACCATATTCTGAGGATACAGCGAGAATTATTGATGAAGAAGTTAGTATCTTAATTGAAGAGCAATATCAAAGAGCTTTGAAGTTGCTAACGGATAACAAAGATAAATTAACTGCGTTGGCGGAAAAATTATTGGAGAAAGAGGTTATTTTTAAAGAAGATTTGGAATTGATTTTCGGTAAAAGAGAATGGGAAACGATTGAAGATATTGAAAATGCGGCCAAACTTACTGAAAAAGCTGAAGATATAGCATTAAGTGCAAACGGTGAAACAAGTGAAAACTCAACTGAGGACAATTCCACTTCTGAAAATGAATCGTTAGTAAATGAAGTTAAAACTGACGAAAATGGGATTGATTCAAGTACTTAAGGGAATATTTAGTAGCAAAAAAAAGCAACACAATGCTCGAAATTTTGTTGAAATATTAAAAACAAGTGATTTGGAACTTGTTAAATCGACGAAATGTAAACTGGAAAAATATAAAATTCCAGTTTATGAAATCGACCATCAAAAAAGAAATACTGAAGATTCAGGCAAAATTATTTTGAGAATTCCTGAAAAACATTTAGCCCAGGCAAATTTACTTTTAAAAAACAATGAATAATTTTTTACAAAGAGCTTTAACAGGAACTTTATTTGTTGCTTCTATCTTATGTTCAATTTGGTTTAATAATTACCTTGCAATTGGAGTTTTTACACTATTTTTTATTGGTGCATTAACTGAGTATTTAAGCTTTTTCAAAAATCATGAAACAATTAAAATTAATCAAATTACTTTTTTGATTTTCAATATTGTTTTTTTTGCTTTAGTGGTAATTTGCCTCTTTTTTAAACTTAATTTTATTTATCTATTTGCCATTTTTCCAATGCTATTTTTATACATGATTTTAGAATTATGGAGAAAAAACACTGAACCCTTGGCAAATATTGCAACTGGAATCTTTGGATTCATCTATTTACTTTTTCCTTTTAGCCTAATTTTAGTTTTATTATTTGTTTCAACTCATTCATTTCCTGTTTTAATTGGTATGTTTTTATTGATTTGGACAAACGATACTTTCGCTTATCTTTCAGGTCGATTTTTTGGTAAAACAAAATTATTTGAACGCATTTCACCAAAAAAAACATGGGAAGGTTCAATAGGCGGAATAATTTTCACAGTTGGTGTTGGATTTTTACTTGGCCTAACTGATAATTCATCAAACATGCTTTTTTGGATAATTTCAGCGATAATCATTGCGCCAACTTCAATCTTTGGAGACTTGCTAGAATCCTTATTTAAGAGAAATCTAAAGATAAAGGATTCGGGGACGATACTTCCAGGTCATGGCGGAATTTTAGATCGTTTTGATGCAACAATTTTTACAGTACCATTCTTTTTCTGTTGGTGGGTGATTTATGTGAATTGTTAGTTTTAAATTAATTTAGAATAAATGTTTTAGTATTTAAACAATTGTTATACCTCAAGGAAATGAAAATTCTCAAATAAGGACACTAAAACATATAGGGAAAGATCTAATTGATCATTGAAATACAAATCAAATCAGCAATAAAAGTTCTTTATTTGGATTAATATAGAACTTTTCTTTAAAATTAATTTGCAAATATTCTAAATTCTATACAAAAAGTTACAGCAATAAAAAAGAGGCTGCTCAAATTTGATACAGCCTCTTCAATTTTTCTTTAAAATAAGAATTATTTAGTTTCAGTAGCTCCAGCTTTTTTCTCTGAACAAGAAGTTTTACCAGCGCAACAAGCACCTTTTTTACCTTTTTTTGCTTTTTTACCTTTTTTCTTATCGTCTTTTTTAATTTCTGTTTTGTCACCGTTAGATGCAGCGAATGCAGTTGAAGTTAAAGAACCTACAAACAACATTAATGATAATGCTAAAAATACTTTTTTCATGATTTCAAGTTTTAAATTATGGTATAAATTTAATCATTATTTTTTAATACAGCAAGTTTCGTTATCCTTCCTTTAACAATTTCACCAATTTTAACATTTAATTCACAATTTAATGGCAAAAATACATCAATTCGAGATCCAAATTTTATAAAACCGAACTCTTCGCCTGTTTTTACAACTTGATTTTCGTTTACATAATAACAAATTCTTCTTGCAACTGCTCCAGCAATTTGTCTGAACAAAACTTGTTGCCCAGATTCATGTTCTATAACAAAAGTACTTCTTTCATTATCTGTACTACTTTTAGGATGCCAAGCAACTAAAAATAAGCCTTTGTGGTATTTTACATACTTAATGATCCCTGAAATTGGATTAAAATTAGCATGTACATTTAAAGGCGACATAAAAATTGAAATTTGGATACGCTTGTCGTGAAAAAATTCCGTTTCTTCAACTTCTTCAATTACAACTATTTTTCCATCGGCAGGACACATAACATCCATTAAGTCGTAAACACATTTAATATTAGGAACTCTGAAAAACTGTACAACCAAATACATCATGGTTAATTCTCCTACTATCAACAAAATATAGAGCCAAAGCCACATTGTATATTGAAATAAAAAATAATTCCCAACATGTATTGTTCCCAAAATCAAAGCCGCAATTGCCATGATTAAATATCCTTCTCTGTGTAATTTCATAAGTTTAATTTGAGACAAAGTTAAGAATTTATTGCAAACATGAAATTTTATCAAAAACTAATGACATCTCAAATATTTAACAAAAAAAGCACTGAGTTATTTTAACTCAGCGCCTCATTAAGATAATTATACCAAAAAATAATTATCAACTTAAAAAATCAAATAGAATAATTTAATTTTTCTTTTCTCTTTACCACATTAAATCCTACACTTAATCCAAGCATTCCTCCCTTCTTAAGGGATGAATAAAAAATATTTACCGGAATATTTAAAGAACCTGATTTAAATGTTCGACCTATCCCCATCAACCAACGTGTGCTTACTGAAGTTGTTCCTCGAGTATCCAAAAATGTTGCTGATTTATAAGAAGACGCTGGAGCTGTATAATTGTTTGATGAATCAGCTAATTTACTAGCATAATTAGCATATTCATTTTCTGTCCAATAACGATTTGCTCCTTGCCCATATTCATTATTTGTATCAAAAAATCCTTTTGATGTTTGCTGCAAACCAAAACTTGGTCCAAAAGCGATTTCAAAACCAGATTTTCCAAATCTAAAACCATTTAATAATGAAACTGATGGAATAAAATGTCCTTGTTCTAAACCAGAAACATTGATTATCGTTTCAAACAAAGCTGAGAAGTTTTCAGTTCCAATGTATTGTTTTTCAAACTGATAACCAATCATACTGAAGGCTGGAAAAACATCCAATCCTCCTTCATCTTCACTCCTATTTGCAAATTCTGATAAACTTCCCGTTACATAAGCGTACCCGATTCTAGGTCCAGAATTATTGATTCTACCAACATTGTTTGAAGTAATTACATCATTCTTGAAACTCAATTGACTTTCCGTTTCTTTAACGTTCTCCAAACCCATCATTTCTCTTAATGTCAGCTCAATCATTCTTTGCAACTCCTCTTCTTGGTTTCCAAATTCCTTGAAGGAAGTTTTATGAATTACACCTTTATTGATATCGATAATTTTTAAAGATATAATAATTTTGTTTCCTAAACGATCAAAACTACATGATGCAATAAAATCAACTTTGAGTGCTTTACCTAAAGTTGTCAAGCAATTAATTCCAAAACATTCTTTCTGAAAAGTTGGATTTGAATTGACAACTTCAGAAATATCAAATTCATTATATACGTTATATTGATTTAACTTTACTAATTCTAAGTACATCATTTTAGAACAAGTCTTTGGTGGAATATTTATTCCTTGAACAGATGGAATTGAAACGGCAATTGTTGGATTGTTATTTGTTTGCGCTGTTGCATTAAAACTGGAACAAAAAGTTATTCCAATAAACAAATTTTTGATTGTGCTTTTAAAGTTAGCTCTTTTTTTGGTGTTTTTTACATTTGTTTTCATAACATTTATCTTTTTAAGTTGAGACAAATGTACAGCCACTAATTGCGTTTAACACAACTGATCTCACGAAGTATCAATAACATAATTGTGATAAATACAATTATCTTAATCTAAAAATTAAAAAATACTATTTTATTTACGAATATCACAAGAACAATAAATAACGCTTGTTATATTCACAATAATTAATCTAAAAATAAATTACTTTTTGCAGTATTGTAAAAAAAATACTTTGAATAGCAAGGTAGATTGATAAATTAATTGATTCTTTGTATATCGACCTTTCAGGCCTTTTGTTATTAGTTTCTTTTATACGATGGGCTTTACCCATCGTTTCAGTACTTTACCCTTTCAGGGCAAAAATATTTAATCTAAGTTCAAATTAATTACTTTTTGCAGTATTGTCGAGCAAATCACTTTTCATAGATAAAAAAGACCTGAAAGGTTGCAATATACTAATATAGGGTGAAGCCCTATATAATAACAACATAATACATATAAACCCTGAAAGGGTGCAATATCTATATCTGAATTATTCTAAAATTAAGTCCAAACATATTTTTCATCATATTCAACTTCGTATTTTTTTAAAAATGCTACATATTCTTCTTTAAAAGTTTTTTTTCTATGATGTTCTTTTTGATTCTCAATATACTTTATGACAATATCTACTTCAGAAGGATTTACTGAAAAAGCACCATAACCATCTTGCCAATAAAAGTTTGCATAATTATCCCCTTTTGTTTTTATCCATTTTGAAGAATGAGATTTTAATTCTTCCATTAATTTCATTAATGTTATTTTTTTTGAAAGCATACAAAGAATATGAACGTGGTTAGTAAAACCGCCTACTTTTATAACTTGACAGTCAAGCTTATTGCAAATACCACCCAAATAACTATGTAACTCATCCTCAATTTCTTGATGAATTGAATGTTCTCGGTGCTTTGTACTAAACACGATGTGTAGGTAATTTTTAACTAGTGACTGTCCCATGTTTTTGGTATTTCGACCTTTCAGGCCTTTTGTTTATATGTTTCTTCAATCACGATGGACTACATCCATCGTTTCTGTACTTTACCCTTTCAGGGCAAAAATATTTACTCATCTAGGATTGACGCAAACCTTAAAAAATCAAATACTTAGATCCGACTCTATTTTTTGTCTATAAATCAAAATAGTTCTTTCCATTTTATGAAAAAAGGAATTCCTTTCTTTTTCATTGACACGACTAATTAAACTAGAGTTTTCAAGTAATTTTTCAAGGATTTGATTTGATTCTTTCACATAAACTTCATCTCTAGTATGCAAATAATTCATCATATTATGCGTGAAATAAAGTCCATTCTTTTCTTCTGATTTGAAACAATAGGTTGTGTCGGTAATTGTGGTTTCGTTCAAATAAACCTCGTATTCATTTCCTGATGCTGGAGGATGAGTTCCATACATAAATTTTTTACCCACAATAATTTGAGCCTTCATGTGCACAAGTAAGCGTTGCATTTCATCCAATAATTTTAAAGCATAAGTTGGATCCTTAAATAGATATGCTGAAAAATAATATTGAATTTGACGCATAAAGCCTCTCAAAAAATCAAAATCATAGATTTCTTTGGAAGGAATAGTATTGTAAATTTGTAGAATTTCTTTTCCTAAGGCAAAGGTTTTTTCATTTATTTTTTCGTGTTCAAATTGTTCAAACTTATAAGCTTCAATATTCAAATAAGATTTAGCCCAGAAATAAAGTTTGAAGCGAAATAAATGCGGGAAATTTAACAATTGAAAAAGTGGTGTGTCTTTAATCGTGATGATCATTTTTGGATTGGTGCACGATTTTATTTCTCTCATGCCCATTAATATTCCTTCTAGGTATCTATCCAAACTAAAATCATATTCAGATAAAGAATTATACTGAAAAGCAACCCTATTTTGCTTTATTTCTAAAAGGGAATCGAAAGAAATTTGATAATGACTACAAATTTTTTGAATTTCAAAAATTGTAAAAGGAGTCTCACCTCGGTAACGTCGATAAACTGCATCTTGACTTAAACTCAAAACTTCAGACAAAGATTTTCCAAGAGAATCATCCTCTTTTAATTTTGATTTTATTTCTTTGATTAAATTATCTTGAATGTTGATTTTCATCTTCTGAATTTGATTCACGAAAATAAGGATTTTTTCCAAATAAAAAAACCGTTACAAAGAATGCAACGGTTTTCATATTTTTTACTCTATTAAAACTGCTTTTTAGTTTTATTATTTTTATCAATAAATTCTTGATTTGGAATTCTTTGAGGCATTGCGTCAAATCGAACTTGAGTACCATCCCACCAAATGGATTTTGGCTCAGAATCTTTATCTGCATCATTAAACATTATACCATTCATATTTTCATCAAATGATGAACTTACAATTTCAGGACTAACATTAACAACTTCAAATCCTGTTCTTGTTCCAATTGCAATCCAAGTAAATTGCACATTTGAATTTCCTGCTTGCATTTCTTTTACTTCAAATCCAGTCGCAGTAATGTTTTTCACATACAACCCCTTACAATCACCTAAAGGAGAAACTGTTACAATAACCTCTTCGTTAAGGGCAATTAATTTTTTGAAATTTTCATCAAACTCAACTAATTTAAATCCATTTTCAATTGCATTTTTTCCTTTTGAATAAACATCTACTGATGTAGAATTAATACCATAAGTTGGAATTCTATTTTCTTCTCCTACATTATTTAATGTTACTACAACATCATTTGTAATTACTTTTCCATTTGAATAAGAACCATATAAATCTCCTGAGAAGTGGGCACCATAAACGAGTCCTTTTATCCAGCCACCCATAACACCTCCGTGAGCACCAAGTCCGACTTGAGAATTATTTTCCATACCAACCCAATTATTCATGTTTGTTTTTAAATAAATATTTGTAGGCAAGTTATTTCCACCGTTTGGGTTTTGAACGATTCCTCCAGATACACCAGTTTCATAAGCATTACCAAAACCATAAACTGAATAGTCAGTGGTACTATTTGAATAATAGCCTAAAGCTCCACTTGCTAGAGGCTGAAGTCCCATAACACCTCCAGAACGTTTAGATAATCCACCTAAACCATAAACACCAAATCGATATTGACCAGTTTCATAAGAAGTTCCAACTACACCATCTCTGGAATCCCCAAAATCCGTTCCAGCTCCTGCTGTTAAATTTATACCTCTAACACCAGGAGCATCTCCAGTTCCACCATATTCACCTTGAACACCTGCATAAATCGTTGTTCCAGCCATTATTCTTCCGTAAACACCTGCAGCATTAAAAGAAGTATAACCATTTACAGCCCAATCTAAAGTTGCATTACCAACAGCACTGAATAAATCATCAGCAATCACAGTACTTGTTGCACCAACTATTACCTCACCCGTGCTTAAAATTCGCATTCTTTCTAATGCTCCGGTACTGAAAGCCAATGTATTAGCCCCAGGGCTCCACATTCCAATATCTGGATCATTTTGAAACGAATAAGTTGGTAAAGAAACAGTTCCTAAGCCAATAGATAATAATTGTCCACTTTGATTCATTTCAAAACGCTCAACATTGTTGGTTCTAAAACGTAAATTATTTGCATCTAAAGTACCTAGAAAATTTGTTGCAGCAGTTGTATTCCAATTCCCTAAGGTATTCCAAGCGTTTGTACTTGACATTATGCGTACCCATTTGGTACCGTCCCAATAGTACATTCCAGGCGTAACATCAGAAACGGTAGCTGTATTAAAAACAGTTAACCAATTTGCAGCACTAGTTACAGTTGTAATGTCTGTTGTACCAGTTAGGGTAACTCTTGGCATTAAAAAACCTTTATTTGTTGAAACAATATCTAACATTGCTGATGCATTTGGAGTTGCTCCAGTAGAATTTATCCCTACATTTTGTGTAAAAGTTGCAGTTGAAACAAGCAATGCAGCAATAAGTATATTTAACTTCTTCATAATTTATTTTTGTATTTACTTTAAAAATATTGTATTAGTCTATTAAGATTTTTTGAATGTATTCTTTAACACCTACAGTGATGTGAGAAGTATAAATTCCTTTTGAAAAGCTACTTACATCAAAAGTGTTTATTGTTGGCAAAAGTTGATTATTCAAAACCAATCTTCCTGTAAGGTCATACAATTTTAATTCACCTTCTTTTATAGATTTGATATTTAAATTTTCTTTTGTTGGATTAGGGAAAATAACTGGTTGATCACTTTCGCTACAAATTGAGTTAGCAGCCATCTTTGAGAATGAATTTATTTTACCATCAAAATCTACTTGTTTAATTTGATAATAAACACTTGCATTTGAGAAGTGAGAATTATCAATAAATGAATAATCAATTTCACCAGAACTATTTCCAGATCCGTCAAGTTTTCCAATATTTTCCCATTTTTTTCCATCAAAAGACCTCATTACATTGTAAAAATCACAATTTGTTTCATCTGTAACTTTCCATGAAATCAAATTAGCACAATCTTTAATTTTAATTTCTTGACTTAAAAACACAACTGGTAACGGAACAGTTTGATCCACCAAAATCCATACTGGCCAAAAATCGGCTGCGGGAGCTAAAACTCCACTTGTTACATTTGTCACATCATTGTTGGATCCAAAAAGTAAGGCTTCCCAAGAAGTATTGTCAATACTCCAGCGTTGAGCCTGAATATTTGTTTCCGTCAATGTATTTGTTCCAGCTATTTCATTCGCAGCATCGTCATAAGTGAAAGAAAGAGTTGCATCAGGAATTGTTGTATAAGAGGTATTGTCTAAAATCCAAAAGCGGTCTACAACTAAAAGTGATTGATCAGCATCTGGCGAACCACCATTCATAGTTGTTATTGCGGTTGGAAAAGTTGGATAAGCAGTATTTGCATCAGTCGCTGTTTCATAAGTACTGAAATTAAATGTACCTCCTGCATTTCCAGCGGAAGTAATATTCATTTCCATTGGGATTTTAACTCCATTACCACCTTGAATGATTGGTTTTGTAGCCCATGGAATAACGTAATTTCCTGTTGAATTTGAAATCTCCCAAACGATTTGATTTCTTTCTCCTTCAGAAACAATATTGCCTCCAGTTCCAGTTGTTGTAATAGCATTTGCATTTGAGTTATCTAAAACAACCTTAGCATTGTTAGATATTATCAAAAAAACATCGTTATTTAAAATTAATCTTTCTTGCGCAAAGCTTAAGAAAGAAAGGAAAAATATGCAAATTGCTGAAATTTTTTGTGTCATTATTTTACTGTTTATCTAACTTTAAGGATATTTCATCTTAAACAATAAGTGTTTAAAAGAAAAGCCTAATTTGAGTGCAAAAGTACTACATTTAAATTATTTTTTATAGCAAGCAATTTGAAGAACAAATCACTTGCTACTAACCAACTGAAATACAGTAGGTTAAATTATTAAAAAATAACCTAACAATCGTTAAAATTTAAACAATTAATTTGATCTTTTGGTAAATAATAAATGGGGAGTGTATTTTAAATAAACTAAATCGATTAATATTCATTTATTTAATAAATTTCTAAAGAATTTTGTTCTGAACTCAATGTTTTAAAACTAAACCGATTTAAGATTTATAATTCCAAATGAAAATTATTGAACAATTTCCTTCAAGATTATATTAAAAAAAATTCTTTCATTTTTGACTAACTTAGTAATAGTGATCTTTTTTAAAACCTGTTGTCAATTGCAAATTGACAGTTAATTTTTAAACAAAACAAAACCATTACACAGCATGTAACGGTTTCTCGAAATTTAAACATTAAAAATAATAGAAAAGCCAAATAACAAATATGGACTTTTCTTAAAGACTTAATTTCGTTTCTTTAAAATAGTCATTTTACTCTGATTCAGCATATCTTCATAGGTAGTGAAACCAAATGGGACTGGACCTTGTTTCCAATTTTTATTTTTTTCTTCTTGTAATTTTAAGTTTTCTTTATAATCAACAAGTGGTGGTTGAGAATACTCCATATACTCGCGAGTATCTCCTTCTCCCCAAACTGGATCATTTCCGTATTTGTGATCTTGAAAATGAATTCTTTTAGCCATAACTCTGTATGAAAAACTCACATTACTTGTGCCACCATTTTTTTCTTTAACAGTAAAACTTGTTTGACCTGGAACTACATAAACATCATTACATTCACCTTCAATTTGAATGAAAACGTGAATAGGATGAGCCTCATCTATAAAAGTAACTTGTTTAAATATTTCATCTAATTCAACTGTGACTTCACCATTAATCAATTTTGCTCTTCCCAAGTCTTCAAACCAGACTTCTGGAGATTCTGTACAGTACAGTAATTGATTCCCCCATTCCGTGCCAACAGATGCTGATTTTGTACCATTAGCAATAACATGATTTCCATTAAAATAACCACTATAATTTGCATTGTTAGCTCTCCAGCCAACAACTGCAAAATCAAAAGCTCCTCCGACAAGACCTCCACCTAAACCAATTCCATATACCCCAGTACCGGTTCCTCCAGCATTATAAGAACCTAGCACACCAATCCTTCCACTTCCGCTAGTAGCATAATTTATACCTCTTAATCCATATCCGCCGGTAGCAGCTGTTCCAGCCCATCCACCTAAAGTTCCCACAGTTGAGGTACTTGCACTAGTTGTTAAATTTAAACCTGAAGTACCTCCGCCAGTACCAGAGCCTTGATAAATACCAACAGTACCATATTCAGAGGTTGTTCCTCCAGTTATTTCACCATAAACTCCCGCACCATTTTGATTTGAATAACCATTAACTGCATAAGGTAAAGTTGCATTACCTACAGCACTAAATAAATCAACAGCATATAATGTTGCAGTAGCCCCAATAATAACCTCACCAGTACTCAATATCCTCATACGCTCTGTTGCACCAGTACTAAAAGCAAGTGTATTTGCTCCTGGACTCCACATTCCAATGTCTGGATCATTTTGAAAGGAATAAGTTGGTAATGAAACTGTACCTAAACCAATAGATAACAATTGTCCACTTTGATTCATCTCAAAACGCTCAACATTATTGGTTCTGAATCTTAAGTTAATTGCATCCAATGTACCAAGAAAGTTTGTTCCTGCAACGGTATTCCAATTACCCAAAGTATTCCATGCATTGTTACTTGACATAATTCGAACCCATTTTGTACCATCCCAATAATACATTCCTGGTGTAACATCAGAAACTGTGGCTGTATTAAAAACAGTTAACCAATTTGCTGCTGCTGTTACCGTAGTAATATCAGTTGTACCAGTTAATGCAACTCTAGGCATTAAAAATCCTTTATTCGTTGACACTATATCTAACATTGCTGATGCATTTGGAGATGCTCCAGTAGAATTTATCCCTACATTTTGAGCGAAATTTGCAGTTGAAAACATCATTGCAACAAAAAATAATTTTACATTTTTCATCATTTCTATTTTTTTAAAAATTATAAAATTTAATCTATTAATATTTTTTGAATGTATTCTTTTAGTCCTAGCTTGATATGTGATGTATAAATTCCTTTTGAAAAATTTGATAATTCAAAAGTATTAACTGTCGGCAATAATATTTCATTTAGAACAATCCTACCAGTAACATCATAAAGTTTCAACTCTCCCTCTTTTATCGTTTTTATGTTAATACTTCCTTTTGTTGGATTTGGAAAAATAATAGGATCTTCACTTTCACTGCAAACTGATTCACTAATTATTTTTTCAAAAGCATATTTTTTTCCATTAAAATCTACTTGATTAATCTGGTAATAGACCAAACCATTTGTAAAATGTGTAAAATCATTGTATTCGTAGTCAATTACACCAATACTTGTCCCAGAACCGCTAATGATAGCTATTTCTTCCCATTTATTGCCATCAAATGATCTTGATATCTCATAATAATCACAATTTGTTTCATTAGAAACTTTCCATGAAATATTATTATTACATTCTTTGTTGCTAATTTCTTGACCTAAAAAATTCACTGGTAATGGCACCGTTTGATCAACTAAAACCCACACTGGCCAAAAGTCAGCTGCAGGAGCTGAAACACCGCTTGTTATATTTGTAGCAGTATTAGTAGCACCAAACAATAAACCTTCCCAAGAAGTATTGGCTATACTCCATCTTTGCGCTTGCAAATTTGCTTCCGTTAGTGTATTTGCACCAGCTATTTCATTTGCCGCATCATCATAAGTAAAGGAAAGAGTTGCATCAGGAATTGTAGTATAAGTTGTGTTATCTAAAATCCAAAAACGATCTACAACCATTAAAGATTGATCTGCATCTGGAGATCCACCATTCATTGTAGTAACTGCAGTTGGAAAAGTTGGGTAAGCCGTGTTTGCATCTGTAGCTGTTTCATAAGTACTGAAATTAAATGTTCCACCTGCATTTCCAGCAGATGTAATATTCATTTCCATTGGGATTTTAACTCCATTACCTCCTTGCACAATTGGTTTTGTTGTCCATGGAATTATATAATTACCAGTTGAATTCGATATTTCCCAGACTAATTGATTTCTTTCTCCTTCAGAAACTATATTTCCGCCAGTTCCAGCTAGTGTGATAGCATTCGGATTTGAATTATCTAAAACAACTTTGGCATTATTTGAAATAATCAAAAAAACATTATCATTCAATATCAATCTTTCTTGGCTTGATACTAAAATTGGAAATATTAAAATGATGAGAGTAGAGATTATTATTTTCATTATTTTAAGTTTTAGCTTTTAGTTTCAATTGTTTAAATGAAGTTTATACAAAAACAAATAAACGCTTATACACAAACTTACAAAAAAAAATTCATTTTTAAAAATTACACAAAAAATCTTATTTTCAATTTACAAATAAAATTTTTTAAAAACCTGTATACTAGACGTTTAGCAATGTGACCAGTTCTACTTTTTTCTTTAAATTAAAACAAAATGCCACTAAAACGGGATAATAATAATCAAAAGCACCTTTTTAAACAAACTAAATCGATTAATATACATTTAGTTGATTTTTAATAAATTAAATTTAAAAACAAAGTAATAAAATAATAAAAAAAAGACCCTTGCAAAAAATGCAAGGGTCTAAGATTGAATTAATTTAAAAATAAATTATTTCTTCACAAATCTTTCATTTTTAATTTCATCTTTGCTTTCTACTTTTACAAAGTAAACTCCAGAAGTGATATTATTTGCGTCAATTTTAAAAGTATTCACTCCTTTTATTAAGTTATTAGTTTCAGAATAAATAATTTTTCCGGTAATATCTAAAATTGTCAAAGTTGATTCAACATTATTATTGAACGACTCAACATTAATTTCTATTTCAGAAACAATTGGATTTGGTGAAATTGTAATTTTTGTATTATCTAATTTCACTTTAACAATTTCTGAATAAGTGTAATTTCCATTGAAATCAATTTGTTTTAACCTATAATATCTTAGTCCTTTAGTTTTTACATCGTTGTCATCTAAAGTATATCTTTTCAAACTTGAGCTAGTACCCGAACCATCAACTTTTGCAATCTTTTCAAAATTGATTCCATCATAAGATCTTTCGATTGAAAAGTAGTCATTGTTGTCTTCTGATGCTGTTGACCAATCGAGTGTAATATGATCAATTTTGTTCTCAGCTTTAAATTCAATTAATTCAATCGGCAAAGTAATGTTAGTCATCGTAATATCAAAACTAGAAGGTGTACCTGCATTACCATCTGCTACAAACCAATATTGCGTACTTGCCGTTAAGCCTGTAATAGTTGTATTATAGGTTGGAGTACTTACTCTATCACAAGGATCCAATGCAGTAGAAAGTCCATCAGCTGGAGTATTTAAGGCATTTGCACCTGCAGAAGTATAAGGACCACCACACGCACCTTGAACAATACCCCACTGAACATCACCTGACACATTAGTTAATGCAATATCAACAGTAGTTTGACCAGCTGCAGTAGTAAAAGAAAACCAAGCTAAATTCTCAGTTGAAATCGCACAAAAATCACTTGCATTAGGATCATTTGGACCATAAGAGTAATTACATCCCATGTTATTTCCATTTTGAGTTACACCTGCCACAATATTTGCAACGCCAGTACATTCATTATTTGGTGCAGCAGCCAAATCATTAATTTCAAACTGGTATTGATAGCCTAAGGGTACCCCAGCATAATTTCCAAAAACATTATGTGCACCAGTAGTTGAATTAAAAGTAGAAGATACATTTCTAGCATGATCAATTACAATAAAATAATTACCAGCAGGAAGCCAAATTCCTTTGCATGGAATATCTCCACCAATACTATAAGAACTTGCACTAGAATTTTGACCATCACCTCCAGAATCGTTTAAAGCTGCACATAAGTCAACACTATTTGAATTTGTATTTAAAACATCACCGAAATCATAAGTATTTGAACCTGGACAAGCCGTAATAAAACTCACAATTGGATATGAATTTGCTACAGGTAAAGTTGTATTTCTCACTGAAAGGGAATAATCATAATATCCTCCTCCAGCAGGAACAGTTAATGAATAAAATTTATCCTCAGTTGCCGTACCACCAAATTCAAGTGTTCCATCTCCTGGATCATATAGACCACAAGAAAAATTCCAATCATTTCCAGAACCAACTGTTGTACTAATATCTATAAAAGGCGTTGTAATTGGAATTGCTGTTCCACATGTAAACCCTGTTCCAACAGGTGGAACAAAATTATATGGGTCAAGGCACAAGCCAAAAGTTCCTTCTGCAGCATTGTTGCCATTATGATCAACTACCACATAGTAAGTATCACCAATTGTTAAAATATCTAAAAAATTTGCAACAGTTCCCCAAGCAGGACATGAACTTGCAATTACAGAATAAGGATCTGTACAATCTGTATCATCCGGTGTTGTTTGTAAAATGGTTATTTCTGCGTTTCCTCCAGAATTTGAACCTTGCAAAGCAGTAACATCCATTGAAGTAGTTGTTGCTACAAATTTAAAGTAAATCTCATTTTCTCTATTATCACCACAAGCATTATTGTTGTAAAAATCATTAACAAATGCCAAACCAGTGGCTCCAACATTTGTATGGGCTGTGGCAGTTGAACAATAATTCGATGCAATTACAATTGCGTCACAGGGATCATCTGGAAAAGCTGCCACTGTAGATTGAGTAGCATTTATCGTAAAAGCACCTTGATTTCCCAAAGTTGTTGAAACTCCTAAAAAGTATGTTCCAGCTGTGAATCCGTTTAAGGTAATTGGACCAGTAGCAGTTCCGCAATAATCATCCTCTAAGGTCATAGATGTATTTGCAGGACATGGAACATCATTTGTTACAAGTTGAAGACTAACATTTCCGCCACCAAATGAATTTGTTGGAAAGTTAACTGTTAAAGTATTATTTGCACCAGTAATAGTTACCTGATACCAAACTTCTGTTTCTCCCGCTACAACGCAACCACCTGACCACAAAGAAGTTGAACCACAATTTGTTTGACCACCCAATGTTGTACCATCTACTAATAAGACTGTTGCAGAACAAACTGCATCGTTTGCAGGAGCAACTGCAGTATATGTTACCCATACTTCACCTCTAGCACCATTACCGCCAGTGTGATTAGAGTTATCTGGTAGATAAGCGCCACTTCCTCCTCCACCAGGGGCAGAACCATTTGCGCCATCATTTTCAGTCGCTCTTGAAGCACCTCCAGCACCTCCGCCAACAGCTCCAGCGCCGCCTGCGCCACTAGATCCAGCTCCACCTACTCCACCATTTGCACCTGCCGTTACAGGAGTTCCGTTACTAGCGCCAGTTCCGCAAGTTGCAGCTGCACCTCCAGAAGCACCAGCACCACCAGCACCACCTTGAGCAACCACTGTGCCACCAACTCCAGTAAAAGTTGTCGTTCCACCTTGAGTTCCAGCAGCTCCTGTTCCAGCTGTGACACCAGCAACAGTAACCGTGTAAACTTGTCCAGCTACCACCGCAAAAGTCTTAGTGGCGTGAGCACCTCCCGCACCGCCACCACATCCATTGGCATCATTAGCAGAAGTTCCTCCACCAGCTCCACCGCCACCCCAGCAGTCAACTTCAATTGAAGTAACCCCACAAGGAACGGTAAAACTACCATTAACAGTAAAAACATCTGTTACTTGCCCATTAGCAAATAAAGATACAAAAACTAAAAGAGTTGAGAAAATAAATTTGTAGAAATTTTTCATGATATTGTATTTTATATTCAACTTATTTTAATTTGTTTTAATTTCTTTTATTGATTTTCTTTTTTGCTGCATTAAAATCAATTTTTTTTCTTCTGCAGTTAATTTCCAATGTTTTGTTGGAACAACAGAATTAGAATCTAACATAATTAGGTTTTGTTTTTGACCATCAATATTTACAGAATTTAGATTTAATTCAGATTGATGCTTAATTGTTGGATGTATACTTTTAATTTCTTGAGCAAAGGCACTTGAACTAAAAATTATTCCTCCAAAAATAAAAACTAAATTTATGATTGCTTTTTTCATGACTATTTATTTATAATATTATTTCATAAAAATCTACTAAACAGTAATAGAAAATTATAATTCTTAGTACAAAGATAAATAATACTTAATAGAAAACCAAAATTACGGATGTTAATAACTTGAAAATCAAGTACTGCAATTTTATTCCATGTCCTTATTTCATGTGTAAAAAATTGAAAATCAATGCTTTTAAGCCTGTATTTTACGATTTTAGCAAATGTTAAATAAATAACAATTTTTCGAAATTTATTAAAATGCTCTTACTAAATCGATTAATAAAAAAACTAAATCTATTTATCTTCATCTATTTTGAAATAAGTGTAAAAAATTTAATTTAAAGGTCAAATTACATAAAATGATATCAAAATGATTATTTTTGTCCAAAATAAAAAAACATGACTCCAACTTTTCATAAATTAAGAATTGCCGAAATAAATAAAGAAGCGAATGAAACTGTTTCGATAACATTTACAGTTCCATCAGAGTTAATAAATGATTATACGTTTATTTCAGGGCAATATTTAACTTTAAGAGCAGATATAAAAGGGGAAGATTTGAGAAGATCATATTCTTTGAGTTCTGCTCCGCACGAAAATACATGGAGAGTAGCCATCAAAAAAGTTGAAAACGGTAAATTCTCTACTTATGCAAATGATGTATTAAAAGCTGGAGATGAAATAGATGTAATGACTCCAGCAGGACATTTTCACGTTGAATTAAATGAAAACAATCAGAAATCTTATCTTTTATTTGCTTCTGGAAGTGGAATTACACCAATAATTTCAATAGTAAAATCCGTTCTAAAATTTGAACCAAAAAGTAATGTTACCTTATTTTACGGAAATAAAAATTTCGGTTCTATCATATACAGAGAAGAATTGGAAGCTTTAAAAAATGAGTACATGGATAATTTCCGTTTAATTCATATTTTATCGCGAGAAAGTTTAGGAAATCAAATCCAAAAAGGTAGAATTGATAACGAAAAATGTGAAAAACTAAAGACAGCATTTTTAAATTTTGAAAAAGAAAACACTGCTAATTGTGAAGTTTTTGTTTGTGGACCAGAAGAAATGATTCACGCTGTTAAAAATAGCATGCTTGACTTTGGTATTCCGAGTAAACAAATTCATTTTGAGTTGTTTGGTACTAATGTAATCAAAAAAGGAGAACTTGGTTTAACTGAAGAGAATGTGCATTCAAATGTTCAAGTTATTATTGACGGTGACACCTTAGATTTGGCCTTAGATTCAAACTCAGAAAACATTCTTGATGCAGCATTAAAAGCTGGTGCTGATTTGCCTTTTGCCTGTAAAGGTGGCGTTTGCTGTACGTGTAAAGCGAAAATAATTGAAGGGACAGCCCGAATGGATGTAAATTACGCATTAGAGCAAGATGAACTTGATGCTGGATATATTTTGACTTGTCAAGCACATCCTACTAGTGAGAAGCTGGTGGTTTCTTTTGATGAATGAGGATGAGTTAGGAATTATGAATTATGAGTTATTAGTTATGAATTTTGAGTTATGAAGTATGAGTTTTGAATTATGAATAGTACAAAACATTCCTAATCAAGAATAAAAAAAAGATTTTTTCTAAACTAAATTAGAAAAAATTCATAACTCATCGTTCATCATTCATAACTAATTTTCGTAGTGGGCTTTCAAGTTTTCTGCCATGGTGTTAAAAAGATGTTTTAATGGACCTTCAACCATCATTTTAAGGAAGTAGTTAACATCGCCATCAAATTTTAAATAGCCTCCCGTTTTATCTTCTTGCTCTTCTAAAAACAAAGTTAATGTAAATTTAAAAGGAACTTTTTCTCCTGATTTAAGATAAATTCGTGTTGGTTCTTCTACCCTATCTTGTAAAAATGAAATAATGATGCCACCCTGAACTTTGAAAGAACAAGAAAGATTGTCTGATTTCCAATCTGAAATTTTATCTTGTGGAAGTAAATGTAAAATATTGTTGGTATCACTCAAAAAATCAAAAACTGATTTTATTGAACCATCAACTACAACCTTATTGCTTTCTAAAATCATTTTTTTGAAGTAATAGTTTATTTATAATTAAGTTGAAAATTGAATGTTTTATTTTTTACCACCTAGAAACAAAGAAAACATAGAAAGTAAATTTCCTTAAAATGTTTATTTCATCCATTCAGACGGATTTTCTTTCCAATCGCTTAAAGATTCAATGTCTGCTTCTGTTATGTATTTCTTTTTTAAAGCTTGCTCCATCAAATAATCGTAATTTGTCAATGTTACAAATTCACATTTAGCTTTTTTGAAATTATTTATTGCTTCATCAAAACCGTAAGTAAAAATTGAAGCCAAACCTTTGACGTTTAATCCTGCATCGCGCAAGGCTTTAACAGCTTCTAAACTGCTTCCCCCAGTGGAAATCAGATCTTCAATAACTACTACACTTTGATTTTCTTCAAAATATCCTTCAATTTGATTTCCTAGTCCGTGTGCTTTAGGAGTTGATCTAACATAAACAAAAGGAATTCCCAATTCTTGCGCTACCAAAACACCATGCGCAATTCCTCCAGTTGCAACTCCAGCAATCAAATCTGGTTTTCCAAATTTTTCTGTAATCACCTCAGAAAAAGACTGACGAATATACGTTCTTACCTTTGGAAAAGACAAAGTTTTACGATTGTCGCAGTAAATTGGAGATTTCCAACCTGAAGCCCAAGTAAAAGGATTTGCAGGTTGCAATTTAATTGCTTTAATTTGTAGTAAAAATTCGGCTAGTTTATATGATCGGTCGTTGTTTAATTTCATAGTGCAAATGTATAAAGTTTTTATTCAAAACAAACCATTATTTTTCATTAATTCAAAAAAAATTAACGAATTTGATGGGATTTTTATTCCACAAAGTCTTGCGATTTCAAATAAACGCTATATTCTGGATTTGTTACAGGCAACTTCAATTAATATGCCACTTTTTTTAATTTCAGATAATCCTCAAGAAGGTATTTCAACATTTTTTGAAGATTATGAATTTATTGAAGCAGCAGGAGGAATTGTAAAAAGAAAATCTAAGTACTTGTTTATAAAAAGAAATGGTATTTGGGATATTCCAAAGGGTAAAATCGAAATAGGTGAAAATCCTGAGATCGCTGCTTTGAGAGAAATTGAAGAGGAATGTGGAATTACATGTGAAAAAGTTGAACACTTAATAACAATTACTTATCATGTTTATCAATACAAAGGGAGAGATACAATCAAAAAAACGTATTGGTATGCTTTAAATTATGCTGGTCCTAAAAAACTAATTGCTCAAAAAGAAGAAGGAATTACAAAGGCAAAATGGGTGAATGAAGATAAATATAATCAAATAAAATTAGAAACTTTTGCATCAATTGTAGATGTGATGGAGAACTATGTACTTCGATAAACTCAGAGTGAAAGTTATGAGTTATGGGTTATGAGTTATGAATGAGGTTAATCTTTTTCAAAATTCATTCTAACTATCTTATAAAGTGAATCAACTTTTTTGAAATGAAAGGTTATTCTTATATTTCCATTTTTACTTTCGTAAGAAGCGATTGCAAAAGTTCCATCTTGGTTTTCTTTTCCTTTAAAAATAAATTTGAAAGATGAAACTGGATATTTTACGAAAAAGTCTTTTAATACCAACGCTGCTTGCTGGTTACTGTAAACACTTTCTTTATCAAAAAGAGAAATCATTAATTTATCATTTCCAAGTTTGGAAACTGAAACAGCGTCTTTTGATAAAAATGCATATTCAATTTCGTTAAATGGAACATCAGCTTTGTGACCAAAGTTGAGCAACATAAATGAAACGACTGTAAATAAAAAATTCATGTTTTAAGATTCAATGTCTCCAATCTAGCAAAAATAATGCCTAAAATTATTGTTTACTTGAAAATAATTTTTTTAGAAAAATTAATTGCTGGGGCTTCTATGCATATGTAGAAAATCCAAGAAAGGAAAATTAAGATTGGAATTGTAGCAAACATTAAGAAAGCCCTACCTACCTCATCGACAATAAAATTTTGACAAAAATTAATTATTCCGTCAGTTCCAATAGGCGTGTGAAGTAAATATACCGAAAATGAAATTTTTCCTAAAAACATCAAAATTCTTTTCGGTTTTTTTATAAAATAGATGAATGAAATAGTAATCAAAGGACAAAGAGCGGTATAAAGTTCAAATTTCAGCCCATTTAAAATTGCTATTAATAACAAAAATAGTATGAAAAATTCCAATTTCAATTTTTGAATATAAAAAAGGTAAAATAAATATCCCGGGATAAATAATAAAAGATAGTTGAATACCAAAAAATCAACTTTTAAAAGAAAAGGCAAGGCGCAACCAAAAAATAAAATAAAAAGCTTAATTGGTTTACTAGTATTATGAAGAAATGAAAA
>CAMBRH010000003.1 GCA_945870115.1 Chitinophaga pinensis
ATCGTTAGTGGCGATTTTTTCTGGCTGGATGAAGCTGACGGATTAACTTTTTTAGTGATTGGTGATTGCACAGGGCATGGGGTTCCTGGTTCATTCATGACTTTACTAGGAATTAATTTATTGAATCAAATTATTCTTGAAGACAAAATTTCAGATCCTTCTGAAATATTAAGCAATTTGGATGAAAAATTAGTTCAAGTTTTACCCCGAGAAGGAAATTCCAGTGTGAAAGATGGTATTGAAATGACCATTATCGCTTTTGATTTAAACAAAAAAATAGCAAATTATGCTTGTGCTGGAGGTAAATTTATCACGATTCAAAATAAAGAAATTATCATTCAAAGAGGTGAATCCAAACACATTGGAGATGTTTCTGAATCAAATTTTTCGAAATACAATACTTACAATTTAGATTTAAGTTTAATTGAAACACTGTATTTCTTTACTGATGGAATTCAAGATCAATTTGGTGGAAGTTCAAACAAAAAATTTACCATAAAACGAATCTTAGATTTACTTAAGAAAAATCAAGATTTGGATTTAAAAACAAATGTTGCTGAGATAAAATTGAAAGTTAATTCATGGAAAAACAAGCTTGAACAAACTGACGATATAACTTTTATTGGTGTGAAATTATAGTTGTTTCAATGTTTCTAATAGCTCATTAATACTACTTTCTTTTAAAACAATTTGGGCAGTCAAGTCATACTTTTTCAATTCTTTTTTAGTAGTTTTCCCCCAAGCAATTATTTTTGTTTTAGTTGAGATTATATTTGAAAGCATATAAGAGTTTACATTACTTGGACTTGTGAAAACTATGATATCAAACTCATTTTCAAAAGTAAACGACTCAAATTTTGTCTCGTATAAAACTAGTTTTTGAATCTTTTTTGAATGAACGAATTTTTCAATTGTTCCTTTGCTTTCAGTTGATTTGATAAAACAAATTGAACGATTATTTAACCATTCATTTAACTCCATGGAGACTTTCTCGGGATTTCCAGCAGATTTTCCAGCAAAGGAAACTTTATATCCTTTTGATTCAATGTAACTTGCAGTAGAGTCGCCGATACAAGCAATTTGTACTTTTGAATCGTGTCTTTGATTGAACAAATAATAATCAAAGGCATTTTTACTTCCAATAAAGACGGCTTCTGTTTCTACTTTTAATCCAGTTTTAATTGTAGAAAATGAAATGAATGATTTGCAAATTAAGTCAAAATTATTTTCGTTGCAAAAATTTTGTAAAAGTGCTGTTTCACTTGGATTTTTAGAAATAAAAATTGATTTATTTTGCATGAACTTGATTCAAAAGGCAAAAATTATGCTTTCAATTTAGCGACAATGTTTTCAGCAGTCAACTCAAAATTATCAGTTGTAAAATGAAAAAGTGAAGCACCTTGTTCCCACGATTTAGTGTACGAAACAAAAACTGAATTTTCATTTTCACAATAAACTCCCAACGGTAACTGACAACCCCCATCCATTAAATTCAGAACCTTGCGTTCAATAGAAATTTGCTTTTCAACAGCTTTATTGTTCAACTTCTGCATGATTTCAAACATTCGAGCATCGTTTTCACGAATTTGTAAACCCAAAACTCCTTGTGCAGGCGCTGGAACAAATTCCTTTGGATTTAAAACTACGACATGAAAATCTGATAAATCCAATTTCAAACGATCAACACCAGCTTTTGCAAGTAAAATTGCATCGTAATTTCGATCCCTTAATTTTTGAATTCTTGTTGGAACATTCCCTCTTAATTCTTTGATTTTCAAATCTGATCGGAAATGAGTAACCAAAGATTTTCTTCTTGCTGAAGAAGTTCCAATTGATGCTTGATCTTCTAATTTCCAAGGCATTAATTCATCAACACAAGTTTTGTTTATTAACAATAATTCTGATGGATCTTCGCGTTCAGAAACTGCTGCAATCATTAACCCTGCAGGTGGATTGGTTTCTAAATCTTTATGTGAGTGAACCGCTAAATCAATTGTTCCAGCAAGTAACTCATTCTCAATTTCTTTTGTGAAAAAACCTTTTCCTTCTAATTTATCAAAACTCAAATCTTGAATTGCGTCTCCTTGCGTGATGATGATTTTTATTTCAACTTCACAATTTAACTTTTCCAGTTGATTTTTTACATGATTTGCTTGCCATAAAGCCAAATCACTTCCGCGAGATCCGATTATTATTTTTTCCACTTTTTTAGATTGTTAGATTATTTGATTGTTAGATTATTAGACTTAGCTTGACTTTAAAACACAATTTTAAAAAAAACTGAAATTTATTAATTTAAAAATATCTTTTCGAAAGAACATTCAAAACTCATAACTCATAGTTCATAACTCTTTTCAGTTCTTCAATAGTATTTCTTTTGCCATTAACATTGGAACGCTCATGTATTTTTTTTCCATGTAAGAAATGATTTTTTCTAATACTTCTCTAGAATCATCATTTAATCCTTGCATCTCATTTTTAAAAACGTGATTCAAGGCCGTTGCTTTAATGTCTTTTACCATCATTGGAACTTCACGCATTGCAATTTCTACTTTTCTCAATCGGTGAAGTTGCTCAAATTCAAACATTGCTTCCGACAAAATATCGTTTACATGAGAAATTTCTTTTGAACGTTCTTTTAAATTTTGATCCGATATTTTTTGTAAATGATCAACTGAAATATGAACTAAATTGTGAGAATCTACGATTGTTTTGTCTAAATCATTTGGAATTGCAATATCGATTACCACTTTTTTAGAAGTTTCATTTTGCAATAATTGCTCATAAATTTCATGTGTAATTACATGATTTTCAGCGCCAGTACACGTAATTATGATGTCAAAACCCTTGTTGAACTTTTTTAATTCTGTTAAAGGAAAAGCTTTTCCGTGTAAATCTTTTGCAAGTGATTCAGCTTTTGACAAAGTTCTATTGAAAACTGTAAAATTTTTGTATCCATGTTTTCTCAAAAACCTTCCCATGTTGGTATTTGTTGTTCCAGCACCGACAATTAAAACTCTTGCATCAAGCGCAATATCCATTTCTCGAAGCGTATGGTAAGCCAGTGCAACAACCGAAACAGGTTTTGTAGCAATGCTAGTTTCCGTGTAAACTCTTTTTGCAGTTTCTACCGTGTGACGCATTACCAAACGGATAAAATCACCAGTTAATCCTAGTTTTTTTGATAATTCAAAAGCATTTCTAACTTGTGTGATAATTTCTCTTTCTCCAACAATCATCGAATCAATTGAAGAAGCAACTTGTAAAATATGCTCAATTGCTAAAATCCCAGTAAAAACTTGTGAAGCTTCTACAAGACTTTCCACTTCCTCAAAACTAAAATTTGGATAAAGTTTTTGAAAGAAATTTTGTAAAAATTCTGTTGTTAAACCCTGATCTGAGCAAAACAAATACTCAACACGATTGCATGTTGATAAGAACATTAATTCAGAAAGTTGCATTTCATTTTTCAAGGTATTTAACCTATCAAATTGATTATCAGTTTCAATGTGTAGTTTTCCTACTTCAGAAACTTCTAAATTACGGTGTGTAAAAGCAATTATATGAAATGAGTTCAACATTATTTTTAAAATACTTATGCAAAAGTGCGTATTTCAAAGCGTTTCATTGTCATAGAATTGTCAAAAAAACTAATTTAGAATCCGTTTAAATAAGCGCTTGTGATTGCAGATTGCAGATTACAAATTGGCAGATTGCTTCGCTTTCAAGAAAATTTTCTTGGGTGCGGAGCAATCTGTAATCTGTAATTTGCTAATCTGTAATTTAATTCAATCCCAATTTTCGTATTTTCCAGACTTTCTCATAAAACCACCTTTTTCATTCCAAGGATTATCTGCCTCTTCAATAAATTGATTCATATTAATGATTTCATTATCAATCTTAATGTTTTTATTTACAGGAATTTCAATAATGATAACTACTCTTTGAGAACGAATTTTATCCTTTTTCGGAAAATTAAATTCCGGATTTATTCTTAAGATATTAGAATCAATTTCGATTTGATGTTTGATATTTTTTGCCTTAATAATTGCATTTTCATGAGAATAACTATTCGCACTTAAATTTTGAATAATGTGATACAAACTATCTTTGGATTCACGGTACAAAAATTTTATTCCACTGTCATAAATTTTATTCCCTTTCACTTCCATTGTCGTTTCAAAATGATGCTCGTTTGACTTAGAAATTGAATAATCACCCAATAATGGTGAGATTGAATTCATTCTTTCAATTATTAATTCAGGTAAATTTACCGTTGCAATTTCCTTCTCAATTTCTGCTTCTGTAAAAACATCTCTCGCTGTTTTCATAGAAAGATAAACGCAAATAACTGTGCCAATTACACCGAAACTAAAGAGCGCTAAGGAGGAAATTTTTGTCCAACGCGATTTTAAATTCATTAAAACATAAGTTCCATTGGAAATTAGAAATAATATCACGGAAAATGACACCAAAAATCCTCCAATCCAAGCTAAAAAAACATCATTATTTTCACTTAAAAGTAATTCTCCTAATTGATTTACAGATAAATATCCATTTTCAGATACGATAGGAATAAAGCGGAAACCTCCAAAAAACAAAACGATAAATATTATTAAAAAGAAAATTCCTGTCCCCAATAAACCAATGCCAAAAGCTGATCGAATTAATCTTCCAATACTGCTAAATCTTCTTGTGTAATCTTGGTCTTTTCTGATTTTATCTGCAAAACTTTTAGAAGAATTTTTTACACGATTTGCTGCTTGTTCAAATTCTTCTTTCACACTATCAACTGTAATTGGTTTACCTTGCATTCTCAAGCGATCGATTGTTGAATTTGCTTTTGGAATTACAAACCAAAGAATCAGATAGAGCGGAAATCCAAATCCTCCAACTAATAAAAATAATAAGAAGATTATCCTAATAATGATGACATCTACATGTAAATAATTTGCCAAACCTGAGCAAATACCTGCAATTTTTGCATTTTCTATATCACGGTATAACTTTTTCTCTTTTCCGTAAAAATCTTCCTTGTAATAATTTGTATTGAAAGAATTTTCTTGTTCACTTGAGCTTTTTTTATCATTTGAATCTTCGTCAATAAAATCTTCTGGTTCACCTAAAGTTCGGATTATCGATTCGATATCATCTTTTTCCAACACTTCTTTTTTGTCAGTCAATAATTGCTGACATAATTCTGCTATACGCAATTCAATGTCTTCAATTATATCTTTAGATCCTTGCTGACCAGAAAGATTTTTTTCCAAGCGAGTTAAATATAAATGCAATAATTGATACGCATCTTCCTCGATCATGAAATTTAATCCTTTTATGTTTACTGAAATTGTCTTTTTCATCTTTTCTAAATTTAGTAGTTTAAAAATTTAATTTTTTCCTGTAATTTGTTGTACTGCAAAATTCAAATCATCCCAGGTTGAAGACAATTCTTCTAAAAATACTTTTCCCATTTTTGTGATGGAATAATATTTTCGTGGCGGTCCAGATTGAGATTCCTCCCATCTGTAGGTTAATAATTCAATGTTTTTTAAGCGTGTTAACAATGGATATAATGTTCCTTCTACCACGATTAACTTTGCTTCTTTTAATTTGATGAGAATTTCAGAAGGATATGCTTCTTGCTGATCTAAAATTGACAAGATGCAATATTCTAAAATTCCCTTGCGCATTTGGGCTTGTGTATTTTCTAAACTCATATTATTTAGCTTTGATATTGCAAAGATATATCTTTTACATTGTATTATGCAATACATAGTACTAAAATTATCAAATTTTAACAATTGATATTTATTAAGATATTAATTATCAATAATTTAAAAAAAATTAATTTTTATTAATCTACTTATTAAGCGGGGATTTTTTTGTTATTTCAAACATTTTATGATAACTTTTCACTGCAGAAATAAATGCTGGAGAAGCATTATCAATTTGAATAGTTAAAACTTGATCTACTTCTTGCTTTAAATCTGGGTATTTTTTAATGAATTTAACCAACATTTGAATTGCATAGACATGTAATGCAACTTTGTTATTTTTATCTAAAATAAAGTTCACCAATAAATCAATTAATTCTGATTCCCTGTAATCACTCAATTTTAATTGATTGAGCGTGCAAAGTACATTTCTTAGGACCGTTTGATTGTTACTTTCAAATAAAATGTCAATTAATAAATTTATTTTCGCCTGCGTTAAATTAGGTTTTGCTTTTGTAAAATGTATTAAAATCCAAGAAGCATGTTCAGAATATGGATATTCAGTTTTGTTTTTTATAATTTGAAATAAATCTTCTCGTATTATTGCATTTTCTGTTAAAACTTCAGTTAAAGATGTAAAATCTCTATTAGATCTAAAAGTCCTTAGTATTTCTTTTAATTCTTTCAAAACTTAAAAGCCTTATTGAGGTGATTTTATTTTAATTTACTTAAATAGTATGCATACATTTGTTCTTGTGCATTATTGATTTTTGAATCATCTGTTTTTCTAAACTCATTTTTTTGTTTTCGATCAATAATTCGTGCTTTTTGGTTGTCTTTCCATTGCGTATCAAAAATAAATTGAATTCCTTCTTGAATATTTTTTGCTAAAATTGGAACAGCAACTTCGATTCGTTTATCTAGATTTCGCTCCATAATATCGGCAGAAGTGAGGTAATATTTTTTTTTGCCACCATTATTAAAAATCATAAAGCGAGTATGCTCCAAATGTCGTGATACTATACTTATAACTTCGATGTTTTCACTCAATTTTTTTACATTTGGAAGCAAACAACAAACACCTCTAATTATTAACTGAACTTTGACCCCAAATTTACTTGCTTCATATAATTTATCAATGATTTTTGAATCGACTAAATTGTTCATTTTCAATTGAATCAAAGCATATTCTCCCTTTTTCGCTAAATTAATTTCATGTTGAATTAAACTTGTAATTTTTTTACGGTTATTAAATGGCGAAACAAGTAAATGATTAAATACTGAATTTTCACTTAAATTTTCTAGCAATCTAAAAACACGTTTTACTTCATTTGAAATTGTCACTCGGGTTGTTAAAAGTCCAATATCAGTATATACACGCGCTGTTTTTTCATGGAAATTTCCTGTTCCAATGTAACTTATGAGTTGTTCCTTATTTTTTGAGATACGTGTAATTTGAAATAATTTGGAGTGAACTTTCAAATTTTTGTATCCGTAAATAACTTTTGCTCCACGTTCTTTTAATCTTTCAGCCCAAACAATGTTATTTTCTTCGTCAAAACGAGCTTGTAATTCAAAAATAACTACAACCTCTTTTCCATTGGAAACTGCACTCATCAAAGCATTCAAAATTTGAGAATCTTTGGCAACTCTATAAATATTAATTTTGATTGACTTAACTAAAGGATCTAGTGCTGCTTCACGTAAAATATCAACTACATAATCAAATGTCTGATAGGGGAAATGTAATAAAATATCTTTTTCTAAGATTGCTTTTATCAAACTTCTTTTTCTTTCTAATTCAGGATGTATGATCGGCTCTTGCTTTTTGTAAACCAAGTCTTTATTCCCAAAATCTGGAAAACGACTAAAATCTTTAAAATTATGATATCTTCCTCCAGGAATAGTATTTATACCAGATTTTAAATTCAAGGCTTTTAATAAAAAATGCTGTAAATCCAAAGGCATTTCATGATCATAAACAAAACGAACAGGATCTCCTTTTTTACGATTTTTTAGACTTTTTTCCATTTTTTCAATAAAGGAAATAGAAAGATCATCGTCTAAATTTAGCTCAGCATCTCTGGTAAATTTAAAGGTGTAGGCTTCAATTTCCTCAAAATCAAATATTTGAAAAATAGATTCTAAATTTAATCGTATAATGTCATCAATTAAAATAAAATACTTTTTTTCACCATCGCTCATTTGATAAAAGCGGTTGAAATTTGTTGGAATTTGTATTAAAGCATAAATTGGTTTCCTGTCTATGGATTTTTTTTGAGCGTGAATTTTTACTGCTAAATAAATGTTTTTATCCCTTAATTTCGGGAAATTTGCATTTGTTTTTAAAATGATTGGTACAATGACGTGCTTTAACTCACTGTGAAAAAAAGTGACTAATTCTTTGCGTTGACTTTCATTTAAATTGTCTTCACGTAGCTGAAAAATATTGTTTTTTTCCAGTTCGAGCAGCAATTCTGAATAGCAAGTTTCGAAGTTTTTTTGCTGTAAAATAACAATTTTTCTAATTTTTTCCAAAAGTTGAATGGCATTACCCTGAAAGCCGTCAAATCCATCAAAAATGGTATCACTTTTTTTTAAGGAAATAATTCGTTTGATATTCGCAACTCGAACTCTAAAAAATTCATCCATGTTGTTGGAATAAATTCCCAAAAAACGGAAACGTTCAACCAATGGATTTCTTTTGTCTTGAGCTTCTTGCAAGACACGCTCATTAAAACTTAGCCAACTTAATTCTCTGTTTATCATACTATGATTCAAAGGTGCTAATTTTTTCTCTATCATGCAAAATATTTTATCAAAATCTTGTAAAATAAACTAATTTAAGTAAACTGTGGATTAGGGTTGAATTATGAAATTGTTAAATCCGCTAATGCGGAAGACGAAATAGACATAAGACGAAAGCGAAAGACTTGTCTTTTTTTAAAACGTAATGATGCCGTAGGTATCAAATGTTTGTAACGACGGATGTAAATCCGTCGTAAAAACTAAGAATGAATTAGTTTTTGGCGTTCGTTTTTGTTTGAAAACCATGACAAAAACCAATAAAATTATCATTTCGGGAAACAAATGGACAATTCAAAAAATCAATTTACTCTGCTAAAAAATTTCTTTTGTTCCTCTTTTGTCAAAAATGTCCAAGCAACAAAGCGGCTAATTTTTTGTCCTTGTTTCATCTCTATGGTTTTTACCTCCAAAGCGTTGATTTTTTTGAGGTGAAAATAAATGGATGGAAGTGAAGTTTTTTTGGAAACAAGCGTTGTAAACCACAAACAATTTTTGGAAAACTCTTTGCTTTCAATTATCATTTTTCTACAAAATTCAGCTTCTCCACCTTCACACCAAAGTTCGTTGTTTTGTCCACCAAAATTTAGTTTTTCGGAATTAGATTTAGAAATCTTTAAATTTTTTAATTTTCTGTTTGTGCCAAAAGCTGCTTCTTCAGCTGAAGCATGAAAAGGTGGATTGCAAATAGTTACATGTATTTTTTCGTCTTTTCCAATAATCCCGTTAAAAATTTGATTAGGACTTTTTTGTAATCTAAAATTAATTTTGTCCTTCAGAATTTCGTTTGCATCAATAATTTTCTGTGCAGAATCGATGGAAATTAAATCAATGTCTGATCCAATAAAATGCCAATTGTATTCTCGATTTCCTATCAATGGGTAAACGCAATTTGCACCAGTTCCAATGTCTAAAACTGTAATTTTATTTCCATCAGGAATTTTTCCATTATTCGTTTCTTGCAATAAATCAGCTAAATAATGAAGATAATCCGCTCTTCCTGGAATTGGCGGACACAAATAATTTGCTGGAATATCCCAGTGATTGATTCCGTAAAAATGCTTCAGCAAGGCTTTATTCAAACATTTAACCGCATTTTTATCGCTAAAATCAATTGATTCGTTTCCAAATTTATTGACAATTACAAAAGGAATCAATTCAGGTAAAGATTCACTTAATTGAGAGAAATCATAGCCAAAACGATGGATGTTTCTTTTGTGTAAAATGCTTTTTTCTATAGGTTTTTTCTCGTCCAAAATCAAATTAGTTAAAATTGTTTAGCCAGTACAATTCTAAATCCGTCTGGATCTAAAAACATAATTCCATTTTCATTCCAATATGGATTTTTGGCTTCAATTATTTTAATTGCATTAGTTGAAATAGCTACAAAAATTGAATCATATTCTTGTTGATTGAGTGCATAAAAAACAAGTAAATCGTCTTCATCAAAGGTATGTTTTGCTTTTTCATTTGATGTAGTAAATTCTAAATGCCAATCACGATTTTTGTGACCTAAGAAAACACCATCGTATTCGCTGTGATTTTTAAATTCACCTAAAATTTCAAGTTTTAAAATCGTCGTGTAAAACGCAACTATTTTTTCTAAGTTATTAGTGTGTCGTGCGTATCTAAATTTCATTTTAGTAAACTTTTATAAACTCCATCAATCACTTTTGCCATGCGTTTAATATCAAGTGTTTCCATTTTGTCTCCTTCTTCGTGATAATTTTTATTTCTAAAAAAAGCTGTATCAGTTATCATTAAAGCCGAGAAGCCGAATTTCCAATAATTCAAATGATCCGAAAAATCGATTCCTTCCAAAGCTGGTGGTGCTGTGAATTTTTTTGTTCGTATTGATTTTGTATGTTTGAATTTCCTACAAAATTGATGCACAAATTTACCTGAGCCAAACTTTTTTACCAAGGTAATGTAATTTCCTCGATTTCCATAAATTAAAGACAAGATTTTTAAAGGATAATCTTGCGTATGTTTTTCGTCTTTGAAAAAGCCAATCATTTCAAGTGAAATCATTCCAAAAACTTCTTTTTGTGCGTCAAAAAGTGATTTTGCATGAACGTAACTTCCCATGGATTCTGTTCTGAAAAATGGTGGTTCTTCCAACGTATAAGCAACTAAATCAATGCGGTAATTCAATTTTTGACCTTTCAATAATCGCGCTAATTCCAATAAACCAACAATTCCGCTAGCGTTATCATCAGCGCCTTCTTGTTTATCACAAACATCATAATGTGCTCCAATAATGATCCTTTTTTCGTTTTCAGTACCAAAAGAGCAAATGACATTTTTATAGGTTTTTCCTTGAACCTGATATTCTTGAAAAGTAACAGAATCAGAATAAAGTAAAAATTCGGTTTTGATATAATCAGCAGTTTTGTTTAATAAGGCTATATTATTAAAAGTACGAAAAGTGGATGTTTTTGTGATATTGGTTAAATGCGCTTTGATTCGATTTGTGTCGGAGAAATTTTGGGAGAACGATGAAGTAGCAATAAAAATGATTGAAAATAAAAGCGTTAATTGTTTCATAGATGGATAATTTTCTTTTTTGAAAGAAATTAATTACAAAGATAAACTTTTTGTGAAACTATAAAATAGTTTCATTTTTAAAATAAAAAGAGAGCTTGTCCTCAAAAAACAAGCTCTCTCAAAAGAAATTGAAATACACTAAAAAATTAGCTTTATTTTTTAGTTTTTGAGTAAAAATATTTTCAAAAAGACTAAGATTTTGTTTCTAAATTCAAACAAGGTCTTATGTCTTTCGTCTTTCAGTCTTATGTCTATTTTTAGTTTTTCATCATTTTTTTAGTCGAAACAACTTTGCCGTCAGCAACTAATGTATAAGTATAAACGCCTGAACTCAAATCATTTGCAAATACTATTAATTCTCCGTTTCCTCTTTCTAAAATATCAACAGAATTAATGATTCTTCCTTCAGAATTGTAGAAATGAATTTGCGCTTTACCAACAGTTGCAGGAATACTGTACTCAATTACAGTAGATTCAGCAAAAGGATTTGGAACATTTTGTGAAAGTACAATCGAGTTTTTGTTTGATAAAGTAATTTGTAAAGAAGATTTTACTTTTTCTTGAAATTCTTTTTGAATTTCTTCTTGCGATTGTGAATTGTTTTGTTGAATCGCTTGTTGATTCATATTACACAAAGTTGGAAGCAAGGCAGAAAGACAATTTTCAAGTTGCGTTAATCTTGCGTTTAGATCGTTGATTAATGAATCTTTTTGATTTATTTGAATTTGTTGTTCTTTTGCTCCAGCAATTAAAAGCGGAATAAGCTCTTCGTATTCTACACCTTTGTAAGTAATTGAAGGTGAAGTTTGAATACCAATAGAATCATACTGAGCTTGGCGAACTTGATTAGTGACAATTGTTGGGATAACTAATTCAACATCTTGAGCAATTAATCCCATTTGAAGGTCGTTTTCAAAGCCAAAATCTGAGAACGAGACTGTGTCATAATTATAGTTTTTTGGTTGCAATTGATTAATTAAAGTCATTGCATTTCTCAAAGGTTGAATATTTGTTTTGAATTGTTGGTCTGAAGGTGTTATTGTGCCTGTTGCAGTAATATTACCATAAACTTGTACATCTCCATTATTATATGTTAATCCATCAAAATATGCAGCATATTGAGTTCCTGTTCCTCCTGAGGATTGTGCTCCGTATATACCATAATTTGCTTGTGAAGCACCTGAAGCTACACCCCAAACACCATAATTAACTTGACCATCACCTGAACCTTGACCTCGAACTCCAATTAAGTTAATTGATGTTCCTTGTGCAATGCCATCCACTCCTACATTTTGAGATGATGCGATACCACCAACCAATGAATAAACACCAACATTTTTTGTTGCTGAGCCATTTGCAACAATATCTACACCATAATTTATCGGTAAGGCTCCTAAGGAATGTGATTTGACTGAAACACCAACATTTTTTCCTACTGCATTTGTTTGATTATCAGTAAATGATTCTGCCATAATTCCAATTGCATTTGATGCAATATTTAATGCTCTAGCTGTTGTTTTAATTCCATAAGTGGATGTTATTGTATTTTCAGAATAAACATCTAATCCATAATTTACACTTCCTTGTGGGTGGGTATTAGAAATTAACATTGTTCTTTTACCTACTTCATTGGTAAAGGGATTTCCATTTGCTGTTGGACTATTTTCTATATCAGATACAAATAAATTCGCTCTTTCAACACCATAAGTACTTAAATTAGCATTTATCACTGTATTTCCATTTCCTAAAACTCCAAATGACGCTTGGTCAACTAGGTTTGATTGCTGAGTTGCATTACCATGAAATCCATTTGCTTTTATTAGCCAACCAGCGGATACTGTTTGTTTATTTGTATTTGATAATTCCAAAAGTACCGTATTATTATCTGGAGCTGCAGTATTTAAACTCATTTCAGCAAAGATACCTTTCTCATTTAATAAACTGTTGCCATTTTTACCTTTGAAATTCAAACCAATATTATTCGTACTATTTTCAGTATTTATATCCAAAGCTGCATTTGTATTTAAATTTGTTGTTCCTTGACTAATATGAAGGGTTCCTTGTTGAGTGACATTTAAATCAAATCCATTCAAGGGCAAAACGGTATTGTGTTCCATTGGATTTGTTCCAAATTCTACCATATCATCGCCATTAATCCAAGCGCCATTTACAGCTGCAACAACACCACTAGTTCCTGCTGGACCTGCTGGGCCAGTTAATCCTATTGGACCCATCGGGCCATCAGCACCCGTTGCTCCAGTTGCTCCAACTCCTCCACCAGCAACATAAATCACATCACCATCTGCATCAACTGAAAGCACACCTGAACCTGGGTTTAAATCTAAATCCAAGGGATTAATTGAAGCAATTAAATCAACAAATCTCAAACCACTTTTTGAAGCGTCAGGATTTAATGTTGCATCCCATTCGCTATCAATTGTAAAACGATTTTGAAGCCCAATTAAATTTTTTCCAGAATACGAACGACCAGAACCATGAATGTAAAAAGCATTTTCTTCGACGCCATCATTTCCTGTATTTGTAAAAACCATTCTTCCATCTGGATCTAGTGCATTGTTGTCAACCTTTTCAAAAACTGTCGCATCACCATTTGTTCCACTAAAATTGATGTTGTATTTTATCCGAAAACCTTCCAATGGATCTAAAGTTCCTCCAATTGGATTTGCATAGGAATATAAAATAGTACGAACAGGATTGTTTAAGATATCAATAGGTGCACAAGAATTTATTGCTCCTCTAACATTTAAAAGTGCTGTGGGAACTTGCGAAAAATTGAAAGTTCCTGAACCAATTTGTCCTAAATTATTTGAAATTACATTTTCTGCATCATTATCTGACCCAATAAAAACTTGTCCATTTGGTGCAATTCTAAAACGACGAATAACGGCAGTTAAAGCAGTATTAGGGGTGAAAAAATCAATGAAGTTGTTTTCAAATTGTGTCAAACGAAAATCTCCATTATTTGTAATACCAATATTTGTTCCATCAGTATTATTAAAATCTGTTCCGCTATGTGAAAAGCGAATTCTAACGTCTGATAATTCATTGTGATATAAATGAAGTCTATCTTGTGGAATAAAATCATCCGTTAAATTATTCCCCAAAGCCATGCGACCAGAGCCATTTGCTCCGTTTCCTGGTCTTATAAACATGCGTGTAAAAGAAGTTCCCGAACTACTTGTTTTAAAGCCCATAATTGCTGTGGATTGTAAAGTTTGCAAAAAGGTATTACTTGAGTTTTCTGGAACAAAAAGACTGAATTTTTCGGTGGTTCCTGTAAACAATTGCCACTTATTCAAATTTGTTGTTAAACCATCTGTTCTAAAAAGATTACCTCCAGCTGTTGTATTATCTAATACATGAAGCATTGAAACTGGACCTGTTAAACCGATGCCTACCAAACCAGTAGGCGTAATCCTCATGCGCTGGATGTTATTGGTCTGAAAGTTGATTGGGAAGTTACCTTTGTGAGCAATCGTAACAGGGAATAAACGAGTTGCATTCCACCCGACATAATCCGCTGCTCCTCCTGGAAATCCATTTCCAAGGGAACTTACTTGTGCTATACTTGTTTTTGAGACTGTTAGAACAACTAACAAGCCAATCATTTTTTTACTTAATGTAATCATGCGTTAGGTTTTAAGGGTTAATAAAAATCTTTTTAGTGAAAAAATCATTTTTTGCATTTAATCTGAGCGTATAAATTCCCTTAGGGAAATGAGAAACATCAACTTGAATTTTTTTTGTGTTTTCATATTTCATTTGATAAACAATTTGCCCCAAAGTATTAATTAAATAAACTTCATCAATATCAGTTAATGCTTCAATATTCATTAACTCTTCAGCAGGATTTGGGTAAACATTTAAGTGAAGTTTGTCTTGTTCATGTGCAATTAAACCTGTCCAAGTATCATTGAAAATAGAATCTGTGCTTACACAAATGTCGTCAAGAAAATAATACGATGAAAAAGTAAAATAATTAGTGCCACCAAAATATAAAGTATCTGTATTGGCTTCATCGAAAAAATTACCGAGCATTAGATAGTTATAAGTTGAGTCAGCAATGAAAGAACCAGATATTTTAACCCATTGAGCTGTATCGGTATAAATCGAATCGGTGAATAAATGAGCGAAATTATTTAACGTTGGTATAACTGTTTCAGAATATGGAATTGTTGAGAATTTCATCCCCAACTTGTCTGACCCAATTTTATTCGACTGAAGGTTAGCGGAAAGCACTTGACCAAAACTCAGGAAAAAAGAAATATAATATTTTTCACCTATGACTAATGGAGTAATCAGTTGTGTTCCTATATATTCACGATAATCTGGCCATCCCGAATTATTTGTGTCAACATAGTTATAAACGCCCGTCATCCCAACACCAGAATGAGCTTGATGAAATCCAGTTGGAGTATTTGGAACATTAAGCTCTGAGCTACAACCGTTCAAATAATCAGGCGTTGCTCCAAAACTTGTCCAATGCAAAGGTAATTGATTTTCTGCCCAAGGACAAAACACAGTATCTTCCATGTTTCCGTTTTCTACAAGGTTCTGACCATACCCAAAACCAACAACAAACAAACATAGCAAGAACGCCAGCGGTTTTCTACTCCAACTTAAGTGATTTATCGGCTGTTTTTGTGGCTTTGTAGTCATTTATAAGTTAATTTTCGAGAATAAATTTATAACTATTATTTTAATATCCAAGTTTTTAGGCGATTAATTTTAGGTTTTTTTTGCCTTTGCCCGTGGATTGTGAGATTGAGGGATTTGGGGAAATGTTTTGTGATTTTAAGTCTGCATTTACATAAGAACGTTTGAAGAATTATGATGGTTGGATTTTGGGGGTGTTTTTGAATTTTATAGGTGTTTTTTTATCAAC
The DNA here is from genome assembly GCA_945870115.1 of Chitinophaga pinensis. Classification (GTDB taxonomy): domain Bacteria; phylum Bacteroidota; class Bacteroidia; order Flavobacteriales_D; family Crocinitomicaceae; genus M2408. The sequence continues at coordinate 15,973 of CAMBRH010000003.1, forward strand.
TTTATTTGTTTTCTAAAAAACCAAATATGCAAATCCTTTTGTCGTATCAGAAACCAATTGATATACCAAAACGATTATTACAACTACTGAAATTACTTGATAATATATTGGCATTCTTGTGTATTTTTCTTCCACTTTACTTTTCCAAAGAGCTGGTAACCAATGAAGAATAAATCCAATTATTACAACAATTAATACATGGTAAAATGCACCAATAAAATTGCCAAATATTTCTCCTGAAAATTGAAATTTGGAATAAATGTGGTCTAAAAATTTTCCTGGTGCAGCTTTTTCTTGAAAAACAAACCAAATCCGTGTGAATGTAATGAAATTAAAAGTGATAAAAATTTTCCAAAAGCGAGTGATTAAAAGTTGTGAATTTTCATAAGGACTAATTTTTTTCCAATAATTATAAACTACCAAAGCAATTCCATTCATGGTTCCCCAAATTACAAAACTTTCACTTGGACCGTGCCACAAACCTCCCACAATCATGGTGATTAATAAATTCAAATCACGGTGAACAAACTTTTTGAAATTTGGAATAAAATAAATTAATATTAAATACAAAGCGGTGATTCCTAAATAAATATAAATTAATTCATACCATTGTGTGATGAAAATTAAAAAGACTAGAATCACAAAAATCATGATGTATGAACCAAGACCACCCGTTTTATTTCCTCCTAATGGAATATACAAATATTCTCTAAAAAACGCACCCAATGAACGGTGCCACCTTCTCCAAAACTCACCAACATTGATTGCTTTATAAGGTGAATCGAAGTTTTTTGTCAAGTTAAATCCCATCAAACGTGCAATTCCAGTTGCAATGTCGGTGTAACCAGAAAAATCACCATAAATGTAAAGCGAATACGACCACATGGCAATAATTCCCACAAATCCGGGATAAGCTTCTGGCGTATCAACAACTTTATCAATAAAATGTACGGCTATGTAATCTGCAAAAATTAATTTTTTGATTAAACCCTTTACAATCTGAATACTAGCCCACGAAAAATCAATTTTATCTAAATGATAAGGCTTGTAAATTTGAGGAATAAAATCCTTCGCTTTCGCAATTGGCCCCAAAACTACTTGCGGAAAAAATGTGGCATAAAAGGTATAATCAAATACATTTTTTACAGGATCAACTTCTTTTCTGTAAACATCTACGATGTAAGAAATACTTTGGAAAGTGATGAATGAAACTCCTGCTGCTGCGAATAATTTTGTATCGAAAGAACCTTTTCCAAAGAAGCCATTTCCCCACAAAGCAAATTGATTTAGAAGTTCAAATTTTGTGTGAAATAAAGCATTAAATGATTCGGTGAAAAAGAAACCATATTTGAAGTAAATTAGCACCAAAATATTCAAAGAAACTCCAATAATTAATGCTTTTTTTCGTTTTTTGATGTCACCTGATTTTGAAATCCAATTTCCAATGGCAAAATTCCAAAACATACTTCCTATTAGAAATAAAACAAATAATTTTGCTGTTTTGTAATAGAAAAATAAGGAAACAAGGGTGATAAAAATACTTCTCACCAATTTTTTTTGATGCAAAAATGAAAAGACAAAAAGCATCAAAATAAAGAACAACCAAAAATCCAAAACCGTAAAAGTCAAGGGTTTTAGTGTTCCTAAATCAATGTTAAATATTTGATAAATCCGATCCATTTCTTAATTTGTTTTCATTTGAAACAAGTTATTTTGCCTTAATTGCATTTGTTCCAACCATTTAAGATAAGATTCAAAAAACATTTCTCCTTTCATTCGATAGCCAGATGCTGTAAAATGAACTAAATCTCCGCGCATTAATCCGTTTCTACTCCATGTTTTTGAAGAACCTAATTCTCCCATAATTCCATAAAAATCCCAAACTGCTGCTTCGTATTTTTTCGCCAGTTGAATAATCATTTCACGTTCTCTTTCCACATTTTTATTCAAATATTTCTTTTTGTAATAAGCATCATTTGGTACCGTTAATAGAATCGCACAATTTGGATTTGCACGCATAACTATTTGTAAAACAGAATCTAAATTTGCTCTAAAAACTTCTGGACGAAAACTTGCATAAGGCACATTTGCATCATTTGTTCCGATTGAAAATGCGAAAAAATCTGGTGGAAACTCTTTTAATTGTTCTTCAAAATATTTGTTTTTCAAATATGTTGGCAAGGAAGCTCCATTTACACCAATCGTATTATAAGAGATACCAGGTTCCTTATTCGACAATTGAAAACCAAAGATTCTCAAAGTATAATCCATTACTGTATCTCGAGCGAAAAACAAATCAAAGCGCTCCATTTTGTCTGTGAAATAAACATCCGTGTAGCCAATAAGCGGATTGTTTTGTTTTCTTAAAACAAAAATTTCATCTTCACCAAAATTTAATTCATAGGGAAAATCGCCTTTATTGTGGTAAATTCTCAAACGATCAAACCCAGGCTTTACTTCGGTTTTATCATAAGCAAAACTCAGTTGAATTGCTGAATCTGGACATTCTACAATTGCTCCCATCAATCCATAATCAATCGAATCTGGACGGTCAACAGGACTTCTATAGTCTTTCCATTTATTTGGAGATTTGAAAACATAGTTCCACGGATTATTTGTTCCAGCCAAATCAAAAGGAAAAATTAAACCTCTTTCTCCTTCCAAACCTTCCCAATTGGTTTGAAGGTAGGTTCGCATTTCATGCGTGTAAATATCCGCTTGTAAGTGAGATCCTCCAATGTGATAAAAATTCAATTTCCGATCCTTGAACTGAATCATTTGTTGAAAATTGTAAAACAATTTTTCAAAATTGGTACTATTCTCCGTAAAAAATTGGTAATGATTTCTTTCAAAATGAATGAAAGGATATTTTTCTGTTAAAGTTGAATCAATAACACCAAAAAATACCCGATTTTTATAATTATTCAAAGAATTACTCTTACGTAAAGTATCTTGCCCGTGAGAATTACACGAAATTAACGATACGACAATGAGTAAAATTCCTAGTATTTGCATAATTATTTTTTTCATCTTAATTTCCATTTTGCATATTCAGCTGCAAATGCTTCGTAAAATAATTGCGATGCGATGCTTGACCCTCGTGGGCTAAAATGAATGTAATCTTTTCCTGCTAAACCTCGTTCAACCCATGAAGGCATTGAGTTTAATCCGCCCATTGCTTCAAACAAATCCCAATATCCTGCACCAACATCTTGTGCGGCTTTTTTCATTGAACGCACTAAAACAGGCAAATAAGGATAGGTTTCATAAGCGCCTTCGTAAAAACGAGACATATCACTTGGTCCAATAACCAATATCATGGCATTTGGTCTTATTCTTTTTAATGCTTGTAATTGTCCTTTAAATTGTTTTGCATAATTTCTTGCAGCAGAACTATCTCTTAAATACGGAACGGAATTCCCACCAAATTGCATGATTACTAATTCAACATTTAAATCTGCGTACATTTTACCTAACAGCTGCTGATCTAAGTTACCAAAAAACGTACCACTAGAACCACGCATAGCGATGTTATCAACTTGAACACCAATATCTCCTTCCAAAGAAAAGCCTAAAATTGTAGGACTAACAGTACTTGAAAAAACATACCTTAATTTGCCAGCAGAAGCATCAAAGCTCATCGGTAAAAAATGGTATTTACCATCTTGTTGCAAACTATCTTCGTGAATTACCGTTCCATTTTGAATAATTTTTATGGAACAAGGAGTAAAACAAGAAGTATAAAATAAATTAACATTGTTGTAAGATCTTGAACGACCAAAAGCAGAACGAGAAGGTTCAATTTCAATCCATCCTTCTTGAATTGTTGTTCTTGAAGCTCTTTCAGCAGAATCCATATATTCAGGAGTAAATCTTCCTGCACTTCCCATGGCGCCGTAGCGTTTGGACTTCAATTTGGCTCCTCCAAAAACAGTATATCGGGTAAAATTTGGTGAATACGTTTGTTTGAAACTTTGTGTATTGTAAACATTTACAGTAGGAACTAAGCCTGGACCATTTCCTCCAAATTGTTCTTGAATTCTCTGACGTATATATCCTGTCATTCGATCTCCTTCAATTTGAGAATCTCCATAATGTAAGATTCTAATTTTTTTGCTAGTCGCGTTTTCTAATTTTTCAAAAAATAAATGCAATTTTGATAATCCAGATTCGGCTAAATGAATTTGAGTTGCACTTTCAGTAATTAATTTGCCACCAGATGGTTTTCCCATCGAACCTTTTGCATTATTATGTTTTGTAAGTGAATCTAAAACAGGTTCTTCGACAATTAAAGTATCCACTTTTTGGATAAACTTTGTTATATCTTTTGATTTTTTTGGTTTTGGATGAAGGACTTTATTCCAAGAGAGAAAACGAATGTTCATTCCGCCTAAATTCCAGCCTTCTTTTGGTACAAAAAAAGAAATACTTGTCAGAATAAGGAAAACTGCAAGAATAAAGAAGGAAATATGTATAGGCTTGTAACTCTTCATTATGATAATAGCTGGCAAAAGTACAAAGAAATTTTGAGAGAAAAGGACTGAACAATGAATTTAAAAATAATACAAAAATAAAAATCATGATTTATTTTTTTTGAAATATTTTTATGACTAGTAAAATCATTTTCATTGCCACAGCATGTTGAATATATTGAGTTTTAATGGATGATAAAAATCGCAGTTTAATTGATAATCATAATATACTGATTTTCACAAAAGAAATGCTCTGGTATTGGGACCAATTTTCTACTAATTGTATTTCTTATTTTTTTACCCTATTTTATTCCCAATTTTATATTTAAACTAAATATTCTTTTGGAATCAAACACACGGGAATTGGATCCATTTTGTGCCTATTGATTCTATTTAATTTTCGGTATAAATTAAGAACAAAAATTTCTCTTTCAGACAAAGTATTTTCATCTCCTGTAAATTCCATTGCCCATTCTAATTCTGGATAAGTTGCACCAATTTGATCTTCATCGCTTCTTCCATCTTCCCACAAACCATCTGTTGGTTTTGCACTTTGAATGGATGAAATAATGTTTAAATGTTTTGAAAGCTGAAAAACCTGTGTTTTTGTTAAATCCGCAATTGGACTAATATCAACTCCTCCGTCACCATATTTTGTAAAAAAACCGATTCCAAAATCTTCAATTTTATTGCCTGTTCCTGCAACTAAAAGATTATGTGTTTGACCGAGCGCATACAAAGTTGTCATTCTCAAACGAGCACGTGTATTTGCCATTGCTAAATGATTTTCATTTGTTTCCGGAGGGAAAATGGCTTCTAATGACTCAAATGTTTGTGTTAAATTAATTTCCAATGAAGATACATTTGAAAATTTTTGTTTTAAATCTTCGATGTGTTCATGCCCTCTGTCGTATTCCGCTTTCGTCTGGCGAATCGGCATGTTTAAAAGCAATACTTTTTTACCCGTTTGAGCACATAAAGTTGATGTTACAGCAGAATCAATTCCGCCAGAAATTCCGATTATAAAACCAGAAAGCCCGGCTTTTGAGCAATATGCTTCAAGCCAGGCTTTAATATGATTGTTTATTTTTTCTAAATCCAATTTCTTTAGAAGAATAAAGTCAGTTTTAACATTAATTGTCCTTGAGTTGCAGAAGGAGCTGTGTATTTTCTATCAGATAAAACACGGTCAGTTCCTAAATCTAATAATGTAAAAGACCTCATTTTATCATCCCCACTTATTCTTTCACCTTTGTGAATTTGTGTAACTCCAAAATAGTATCCTAATTCAGCAACTAACATAGTTGTACCAGAAAAATTCCACATTGTTCCTCCAGATAATCCAGCGTTAATTTTTAAGCCTCTAATATCATCCTCTAAAACCATTTCTGTGTTTTCTGCCAATTCTGCAGAATACCCATATTGAATAGAATCTTTAACAAAATTGTATCCTTTATCATTAATTTTTCCACCAATTTTGAAGCCAACTCTACCTCCAAACTTTCCGAAATATTGCATGTTTCCAAAAGGTTTTGTTTTCAACATCATAAAAATTGGAACAGTTAAGTATGTCGTTTTGTATTGTCTTTCTGTAAGAGAAAAAAGGTTGTAATCTTTCAATATTGTTGTTGGATCTTTTTCCTCATATTCATACTTTTTAACAATATCATTTCCCGAATAATAGTATAATAAAGTATCTTTTGGAGTGTAACTAAAAGATTCAAAATCAAATTCAAGACCAGTATTAATGGTAATTGTTGAATTCATGTTGTAATTCAAGTTTAAACCTACAGTTCCATCAAATCCAGCACCATTGCTAGTCATGATGTTACTTGTCTTGTTATTGTTTATTCCTGCACCAAAAGCGATACCGAATTGCATTTTTTTGTCAAATGCTTCTTGAGCGAAAGTAGTTGCGAAAAATCCTAATCCTACCAAAGAAAATATTATTTTTTTCATGTTAAGTGTTTTTTAAACGTAAATTAAAATTAAAAATATTTTTAAAAGTAGGCAAATTATTTATACTTTGATTACTTTTGACTGCAAAAATAAAACATTTTATGAAATAGCCACATAAAAATTAAAAATTCAAACAAAAAATAACATGGCGTGTTCCTTGTGACAATTAAAAATAAATTATCAACACATGACTTACAAAAATATTTTTTACATTATTATTCTTTTTTTTACTGTAATTTCTTGTAAAAGTGATCCATTAGATGTTAATCCAAGTGAAAAAAACTTGAATATTTCATATATTAATTTGGATTCAATTTTTGTACATTCTTCTCTTGAAAACCTCGAAAGAAACATATTTATGTCCAAATTTTCTCAAGGGGAGATTTTGGACTATGAACTTGGACATTGTTTAAGGGTTGGTCAATTGGGTGATTCCGGAACTGCTGAAAGAATAAAACTATTCGTTAATGATAAATACATTAAACGTCTAGAGAAAAAAATTGAATCTAAATTTACAGATTTAAACGAAAGAAAAGCAAAAATTACGGAAGCTTTTGCTTATTTAAATGCTCATTTTCCGAAAGGTAAAACACCAAAAAATGTTGTCTTTATGAATTCACTTTTTACAAGCAATGTTTTTTGTACAGAAAGTGAAATTGGAATTGGGCTAGAAAGGTATTTAGGACCTAAAACAGATGTGATAAAAGAATTGCCAGCTGAACAATTTTTTCAGTGGATAAAAGATCAAATGTTGGATGAATATTTGGAAAGAGATGTTTTAACTGCTTGGATTATGACACATTATGTTCCAGAAAAAAAATCAAATACTGCTGAAGCAATTGTAAATTGGGGAAAAATAATTTATTTTACTGAAGCCGCTTTTCCAAATGAAGAAGAACGTATTGCATTACGTTATTCTCAAAAAGACTATGATTGGGCATTGGAAAATGAATATGCTTTTTGGAAATATTTGGTTGACGAGAAATTATTGTTCGGAGAAAATGAACGGGATCAAGCTAACTTTTTAAATGATGCTCCTTTTACTATTGGTTTACCAGAAAAGGGACCAGATCGATTAGGTCAATTTTTAGGTTGGAGAATTATTCACTCTTATATGGAACAATTTCCTGATACGAGTTTAGAAGAATTATTAAAATTACCTTATAACACAATTTTACAAGAATACGAAGTTTAACAAGGATTACAAATTAGCAGATTACAAATTACAGATTGCTTCGTATGCAAGAAAATTAATTTGAAAGCGAAGCAATCTGTAATCTGCAATTAAAAGAATTATGGAGAAAAAAATAACTAAAACATCAGAAATATCAATTAATGTTGGATTGAATGAAAATAATGTTCCAGTGAGAATGTTATGGAATGCTAGCGATGGAAATGTTCAAAATGCTGAAGCTCGTTCTATGATGCTTTCCATGTGGGATCCAAATCAAAAAAACACTTTAAAAATTGATTTGTGGACAGAAGAAATGTCAATTGAAGAAATGAAACAATTTTTTCATCAAACACTTTTAACGATGGCTGATACTTTTGAAAAAGCTACGGGTGAAACATTAATTTCAGAAGATTTAAGAGATTATTGTTACCACTTTGCAGAAAAAATGAATATTTTACCTGAGAAATAAACCTTCTTTTTAAAAAACAAAACCCTTAAACCAACTTGTGATTTAAGGATTTTTCCTAGAATTTATTTTTTTGAATTACGCATTTGCTTCTCGAAATACTATTTTAAGTGGGTTTTGTCATGGTTTTTAACAAAAACACACGCCAAAAACTAATCATTTTTAAGTTTGTCCGACGGATTACATCCGTCGTTACAAACATTTGATACCTACGGCATCATGACGTAAAAATGAAAAAATCTCTTTTTCTACATTTTTTACTTCAATTAGAGAAGTATTTATTTCAGCTTATTTTCTTAAAATTTTGGGGATGAAACAGTTCTATATTTTTGTAAAACAACTGCCGCATCTTTTGGATATTTAACTGTATAGCCAATTTCTACATTTTTCGTTTCTCCTGGTTGAAGAGTGATTTCCCATTTAACTTCTCCCGTTTCAACATCTTTTTTACCGTTTGAAATATTATCAGTTGTAACTGTTATATCCGAATTTTTACTCAAAGGAATTTGATCGAAAACATCAATTGTAATTGGTGTTGAACGATTATTTCTCAAAGCAACTTCATAAACAAAAGTTTCTCTTTTTGTGCTTCCAACAACTTTTTTAGAACTCATTTCTGATTTCAATTTACGCATTACTAGTACTTTAGAATCTCTGCCAAAAGATAAAGAAAGTGTATCGCTAACATTTCTTGTGTCGATTGTTGAAACTCCAACATAAACTCCTCCAAAATAAACATTTGTCAAACCTGGCATTAGATCTAAATCTTGCCAACCAACAATGTTTGCCAATAAAAATGCTCCGTTATCTAGTTTTGGCACAGTTACATAAGAAAAGGTAGCGTCAAGATTCATGTCTTTAACATCAACGACGTAAGGTTTTCCATCAGTGGGACAAGAAAATTTTGTTGGAATAACAAATTCAGCTGTTAATTCTGAAATTTCAATTTGTTCCATACCTACTTGGGTTTTATTGCTTTTTAGAACTCCATTTTTTGAAAAATCTCCATTCATTGAGATTTTATCCTCGAAAGCCATTTGTCCTTGTCCATCCATCATCCAATTGTCATAAGAACGTTGATTTGCCATATTCAAATTTTGTTCAACTTCTTGTCTGTAATCTTCCTGAACCTTTTGAATAGATATTGAATTGGATTTTACCCCATAATTTCCTGAGTAATAATCTAAAATCCAAGGAGCTAATTTGGGCTGCGTAGCCGATAATTTTGGATCAGCAGTTGACAAAATTAAATCAACATTATTCCAGTCATTTCCGGTATTGTTGTAAATTTTTGCTTTGTATTTCAAATTGATTTTTTGATTTACATCTCCAGTTGATAAATCGTAAGTTGCTACCCAACCGCAATCGCTCACTAAGTATGATAAACCGCATGAGGCAGTTGAATTTTGATCTACGTCAACCAAGACAATTACTTGATTACTGCGCTGATTTTCATTGAAATTTAGTTCGGTTAATTGAAAACGAATTAATTCAATTTTTTCTGTCAAAACATAATATTCTTTGTTTAATTTACTTACAGCTTTATTTATTTCTAAGGTTCTAACTCTATAAAAATCCGCTGCCTCTTTAATTTGAGCAACTGTAATATTTGTTGACCCTTTTAAATCTCGATTCGTATTTAAAACGGCTATTTCTGCTTGATAAGAACTATTAACATCTTTATTAAGTTGCAAAGCATCTTTCAAATTAGAAAGAGAATCTTTTAATTTTACAATTTTAGGGTTAAATTGTTCTGCTGCTAAAAAATCCATTTCTGTTGAAAATGAAACCAATTTATAATCAACTGAGTTTGTGAACTGAATACTTTGTGGATCTGCAAAAGCTGAAATTCCAGAAAAAATTATTTTATTTCTTCCTTTCAACAGTTTTACTTCAGATTTATGCGACATTTCTCCAGAAGTTAAAAACAGTTTTATTTGTTTGATTTCTGAGGTGACATTGATTTCATTTGCTTTTTGTCCAAACAAGATTGATGTTAGAAACAAAAATGGGAAAACTATTTTTTTCATGTGATTTTGGTTTTTAAAGTGTGAATAAATGTATACAAATTTTTTTGATTTTCGTTCAAATAATTTATTTAAAATTTCGACTTTAGCTAAAATCTCCTCATTATTCTATTAAAAAACGTATAAAACATAAAAAACGTTAATTTTTAGGAAACATTTTTTGTTTTTTTCGTTTCCGTTTAGAAAATTATTTCTACTTTTGTCACATGGAAATAAAAAAACTTGAAATTCTAGAAAAAGCAACACATGTTTTTTTGAAGTTTGGAATAAAAAGTGTCACCATGGATGATATGGCCAGAGAGCTTTCCATGTCCAAAAAAACACTCTATACTTTTTTTTCTGACAAAAATGATTTAGTTGTTCAGATTATTAAATTAAAAACTGAATTTGACGAAAATCAATGTTCTTTTGTCAAGCAGGAAGCTGAAAATGCAATAGCAGAATTGTTTGCAATTAGTTCTTATGTATCTGTGATGATGAAAAACATTCATCCTTCTGTATTTTTTGATTTGAAAAAATTTCATCCTGAAGCGTCATTGATTCTTAAAAATCACAAATGGAATTTTGTTAAAAAAGCCATAATAGAAAATATTATAAGAGGAAAAGCCGAAGGGATTTACAGACATGATTTGAACGAAGAAGTTCTTTCATCATTATACGTGAATTCAACGGATTTAATTTCAGATGGGGAAGTTTTTGCAGAATCAAAACTAACATCTGACGAAATATTTATGGAAATTATGACATTCCAAATTCACGGAATGGCTAATGAAAAAGGAATGGAAATATTAAAAACAATTAAACAATCACAAAAATGAAAAACAAGTATTTATTACTTCTGTTTTTAATTGGGTCTTACTCAGTTAAAGCTCAAAATCTAGATTTAGAAAGCTGTTTAAAAATGGCCGACACAGCAAATTTAACCATTCGCAATGCTCGTTTAGAGATTGAAATGAATGAGAAACAGATTAAAGCTTATAAATCTGCAACTTTACCAAAAGTAACTTTCACCGGAGATTATAAATACAATGCAATCATTCCTGGCCAGGTAGTTCCAGCTGCATTTTTTGGTGGTACACCTGGAACTTATTCAACAGTTCAATTTGGTGTTCCTTACAATTTAAGTAACACAATTCAATTGACACAAGTTATTTACAATCCACAAGTTAATTATGCTCTTCAAGCCTTGGCTTTGAACAAAAAAATTGTTGAAATTCAAGAAAAATTAACGGTACAAGATATTAAACAACAAGTTTCAAGTACTTATTTTAATTTGCAAGCAATGTCAAAACAAATTGCCTTTTTGACAGAAAACATTGCGAACATGGATAAATTAATTGCAAACATGGAAGCTATGTTACGTGCAGAATTAATTGTAGAAACAGAAGTTGATAAACTAAAAATCAATCGCTTAAATGTTGTAAATTCTCAACAAACATTAAATGCTACAAAAGATCAATTGGAAACATTATTAAAAATATTAATCGGAATGGATTCCTCCAAAACCATTACCTTGGTTTCAGATGAAATGATGCAAAATTCAATTTTAGTTGATAAAGAAACAATTTCTCATCCTGAATTAGAAATAATTGATGCACAACTACAAATGAATGCCGAAGAAAGAAAGGGTACAAACTTAGCTTATTTACCAAGTCTTTCTTTTTATGCTGCATATAATTATTCGTACAATATGAAACCAGAAGATGATTTCAGAACTGGTATTGAATCTGCTTTTTTAGGTTTAAGATTGGATTGGACCTTGTTTGACGGCCTTGAAAAATACAACAAACAAAAAATGAATGCCATTTCAAGAGAAAAAATAGAAAATCAAAAAGATTTAGTTGCTCAACAATTGCAATTAGCAACAAATAATGCACAAAAACAAATTGGAATCCAATTAAATTCATTGAACATTTCAAAAGAACAATTGTCTTTAGCACAAAAAGTTTACAAACAAACAGAAGCGCAATTTAAAGAAGGAACAATTGGATCAAACGATATGATAACTGCTGAAAATAGTTTACAACAAGCTCAAACAAATGTTGTTTCAGCATATGTTCAATTGAGACAAGCGGAATTGGCGTATTTAAGATCAATTGGAAACATAAAATGAGTGATGAATTATGAGTTTTATAAACTCAAAGTAATCAATCTCATAATCTATTTGTCTAAATGCATAAATAAAAAAGTTAAAAACAGAAATTAAATAATATAAAAATGAAAAGAGTAATTATTATAGGAATAGTAGCAGTTGTCTTTGTTGGAATTATCGTGATGAAGTTAATGTCAAACAAAGCAGTTGTAGCAGAAAAAATTTACATCCACGACATGGATGCAGCAGTTTTAGTGGAAGAATCTGGTGCGAAAATGCACACTTTTGAAAGTTCACTATCTTTCTTAGGAACTTTTGAACCAAACAGACAAAATACAATTGGATCAGATTCTCAAGGAAAAATAATTAAATTAACTGTTGAAGAAGGAGACAAAGTTTCTCAAGGTCAAATGATAGCTAAAGTTGATGATGAATTGCTTCAATTACAATTACAAAATGCAGATGTAAACTTGGAAGGACAAAAAAATGACGACAAACGTTATATGAATCTTTCAAATGAAAATGCAGTAGCAGGAGTTCAAGTTGAAAAAACAAAGTTAGGTTTACGTTCTGCAGAAATTCAGAAAAAACAAATTCAAAAACAATTGAGAAGTACAACTATTTCAGCGCCTTTTTCAGGAGTAATCACTAAAAAAATGGTTGATTTAGGTTCTGTAATTGGTGTTGGAACTCCGTTAGTTGAAATTATTGATATCTCATCTTTGAAATTAACAATTAATGTACCAGAAAGAGATATTTTGAAATTCAAAATGAACCAAGCTGTAAATGCAAAAGTTGATATTTATGGAGATAGAAAATTTGCAGGAAAAGTTACAAATATCAGTGTTCAAGCTGATAAATCACACAATTTTAAAGTACAAGTTACAATTAGCAATGCAGCAAGAGAATTGATGGCAGGAATGTATGGTTCTGTAGCTTTAAATAACAACAAAAGTGTAACTGCTTTAGCTATTCCTAGAAAGGCTTTGGTGGGTTCAACAAAAAAACCTCAAGTTTATGTTATCAAAAATGGTAAATCCGTTTTAACATCATTTACTGCTGGAACATCTGACGGAGAATATATTGAAGTTATCAATGGAATTACAGAATCAGATAGAATTGTTATCAAAGGTCAAGTGAATTTGCAGGATAATTCAAACGTGAAAGTTAAGTAATAGAATTTTTTTAAGTGTGAACATATTTCCCTCCTTGAGGAGGGACAAAGGGAGGTGATTTATTTTATTAATTGTAATTTATTTTATTAGAAAATCATAAGCATCACCCACCTCAATCCTCCCTCAAGGGAGGAAGCATAAAAAACTCCTCAGAAACAAATTCTAAATTCTTTTTTAAAAGTACACAAGCATTAATTAAATAAAAATAAAATGACATTAACAGAATTATCAATCAAACGTCCTTCCTTTATCATCGTGATTTTTACGATTTTAATTGGTGGAGGATTATTGTGTTACAATCAATTGAGTTATGAATTATTACCAGATTTTTCTCCTCCACTAATTACTGTAACAACAACTTATCCAGGTGCATCGCCAGCAACAGTAGAAAGTCAACTTTCAAAACCAATGGAAGATGCTTTGAGTGGCTTAGAAAATGTATCTGAAGTTACCGCATTTTCATTAGATAACGCTTCAGTTATGATTGTTGAATTTAAAGCTTCAGCAAACATTGATGAAATGGTAACCGAGGCACAGCGTAAAATCAATACAATCATAAATAATTTACCAGAAGGAGCCTCAACTCCAGTTTTGTCTAAAATTGAGCCAAACGCTTCACCCGTTTTACAGGTAAGTGCGGTTGCAAAAAACATGGCAGACAGGGATTTTATGGAGTTGATGGACGATCAAATTTTGCCTCAAATAAAACAAACAAAGGGTGTTGCACAAGTTCAAGTTATTGGTGGTGAAAAAAGAGAATTTCGTGTCAATGTTGATAAAGAAAAAATGAAAATGTATGGTCTTTCAATGGCTGGAATCAATCAAGCAGTTGCTTCATCCAATGTTGAATTTCCAACTGGAAAATTAAAAGATGCTTCTGAACAAATGATTGTTCGTTTGGCAGGGAAATTTAAAACTGTTGAAGATTTACGCAATTTAATTGTTTCTTCAAACGGAACTTCCACTATAAGATTGGGCGAAGTTGCAGATGTAGTTGATGGTTCGCAAGATCAATTAA
>CAMBRH010000004.1 GCA_945870115.1 Chitinophaga pinensis
GCAATTGCTCCAGGATTTATTGAAACAGAAATGACAGCAGCTCTAGACGAGAAAGTGGTACAAGATTGGAGAAATTCAATTCCTTTAAAAAGAGGTGGAAGTCCTAAAGATGTTGCGAATGTTACTGTATTCTTAGCTTCTGAAATGTCTGCTTATGTGACTGGGCAAACTATCAATGTTTGCGGTGGAATGTTAATGTAAAAAAAATAAAAATTCTCAATTCAAAGGACTGATTTTTTTTGAATCAGTCTTTTTTTTACCTAATTATAATGAAAATTATACTATTAATTTTACTCTCATCTTTTACTTTACTGAAGGATAATTCTGGAAAAGATATCCAACTTTTGAATAAATTTGTCGATGATTGGCATATGGCTGCAAGTAAAGCTGATTTTAAATCGTATTTTGAAATGATGGACGAAAATTCTATTTTTATTGGTACAGCACCAAATGAAAGATGGACCAAAAAAGAGTTTATGGATTTTTCAAAACCATTTTTTGATAAAGGAAAAGCATGGGATTTTAAATCAAATGAGCGAAATTGGTATTTTTCAGATGATGGAAAAACAGCTTGGTTTGATGAAAAATTAAGTACTTGGATGCTTGATTGTAGTGGAACTGGAGTTTTAAAAAAATCAAAAGGGAAGTGGAAGATTATGTTTTACGATTTACATGTTTTGATCGAAAATGAAAAGATGAATGAGTTTTTAGATTTAAGAAAAAAATGAGTACTTCTTTTCCAGTTTATAGAAAATTATCTAATTCAAAAGTATTTTATAAAATTATTAGTTCAGTAGAATTTGAAGAAATTCAACTCATGGGTTCTAAATTGAATTTTTCAACCCACAAAGCTATTCAATATCCTGAAAAATTGAAAATAATGGATTTGATTGATTTAGAACAAAGTTTTCTTGAAAGTTCAGAAAATGAATGGGAAAATTTGAAAATAAAATTTATTAATTAAGCTTTTTCGAATTTAAATCACGTAATTTTAGGAATGGTTTCTCAATTAATTTATACATCAAAAAAGCTAATGAAAAACTTAAAGTCCAAAAAAGTATGTACTGAAAAATCCAGTTCTCATTTGTTATATGCTTTGATTTTAAATTGTCATTAATTAAATATTTTATAATAATATCAATTACGATAGTTCGATTTACGAGGTAAATTGAATAGGAGGTAATACTAACAAATGTTATTGATTTGGCAATAAAGTTGTTTTTATTTAATTTGAAATTGGCTAAAAAAGGGAGCATGAAAAACACGCAAATGGATTTTAATAACGGAGCTAAGACACAATAGTAAAAGCTTAAGTTTGAAGGACTAATCAATTTCACCACAAAGATCAAAATCACCATTAAAATAAATAATTGCCAAATATTCATTTTTTGCCAAATCTTTGGAAATTCTGAAGCAATAAAAGCAGCTAAAACTCCAATCATTATTCCATCTAAACGTGGTATAACTTGCTGAAGCACATCGTTTTGAACAGCTTTATTTGTTAGTATTTCTAAATTAGAGAATAAATACCAGCGGTATAAAAAAACTGAAACTAATACACTTAGGATTAGTGTTACAATTACAATTCTCTTATTTTTTTTAAAAATGAATAGGCTAATGAAAAATATAGTTGGAATCAATAAATAAAACCATTCTTCAACACTCAAGCTCCAGGATTCTTGAAAAAAGGGAGGAAGGGAATGAGCAAAATTTTGTACAAATAAAAAATACCTCCACCATTCTTCAGGAATTCTGGTAGGTTTTAAATAAAAAGTATAAATTAAAAGAAAGCTTAATACAACAAAATAGGCAGGAATTGTTCTCATCCAACGTCTTTTCCAAAAGGTAAATAAATCGGGGAAATTAGTTTCACCTTTTTTGATTTGTTTCAATAAAATATTTCCTATTAAAAAACCACTTAAAACGAAAAAAATGGCAACACCGTCAAGTACAAATGATTTAACTTCAGTTTTGTAAGTTGTGGGAATTAGAATTGCGCTGTGTCCTAAAAGAACAAAGAAAATGGCGAAAAAACGAAGTAAGTCTAAGCCAAATATTCTATTACCAGCATCAAGGCTGAAAAATTTCAAGATTTTCAATTCGTGTGCAAAAGTACTGAAAATATAAGTTTCTATTCAATTTTATTTTAAAAAATTAACTTCTAACGAATTTTGACTTATATTTTAAAACCTTTTTTTCCACAAAATAATAAGATAAAATTGAAATTAATAAAACCAAGATTATGTTTAAGGGATATTTTTGAAAAAACAAGGTTCCAGTTGGTCCAGTTTTGAGAAAAACACCTTGGTAAACATAAATTCCATATGATATTTTACCTAAAAATGCCAATGGTTTAAATTCAAGTATGTTAACAAAAATATTTTCTTGATTAAAAACAATCCAAATCAAAAGGATTGAAATGGAAAAGGATTGAGAAATATCAATGTAAATTAAATTTAAATTTGGAAAAATAACTTGGATAAAATAAAAAAAGACAAAGAGTAAAAACCAAAAAATATTATAAAAATTAGAACTTTTAAGAAAAATTAAAATTTTTGAATTAAATTTAAACAAAAGAAAACTTGTCAATGAACCAAACATTATTGGTAAGCAAGCGGGTATAAACCAGCGATTTATGAAATAGTTTTTTATAAGATATTCTTTATAATTAAAAATAATATTTGATGAGAATGCATATTTAAAAATAATACAAAGAGCTATGACAAGCAATGAAATAAATATTCCTTTACTGATTTTATTGACTTTATTTAAAAATAATGGCCAAAGTAAATAAAATTGTTCTTCAACCCCTAAAGACCATGTATGTGCTATTTCTCCAACATAATGAGGAAAAGAAATAAAATTATAAGCGTAAAAAAAAGACACTAAAAGTGCTAAGTAATTTTCAGGTAAGTAGTTGAAAATCATCAAAAATAAAACGAATACATAAAAAATTAAAAGTGGTGGTAAAAGTCTGAGGAATCTGCGAATAAAGAAAAACTTCAAGTTTATTTTTCCAAATGTAATTTTCTCCTTTAGTAATAATGAAGTTATTAAAAAACCACTAATCGTGAAAAAAATCATCACACCTGTTTCTCCAGAAAATAATTTGTAATTTTTTTCTAAATATGGCGAATTTATAAAAATATCTCCAGGAGTTAAGTGGGCAAAAACAACAAAAAAAATGGAAATTGCTCTTAAGCCATCAAAACCTTTGATATATTTTGGAAAGACCGATTCAATATTAGCAGAAAAGTCATTCATCTTTAAATTTTATCAAATTCCCAATAAATAATTCTTTTATCATCACCAACAGTAACGAATTCTGACTCTGATTTTTTCCAAAAAGAATTTATTGCATGTGAATGTCCACCTTGTTTTCTTTCGATTTTTTGTAAAACTTCAAATGTATTTGAATCCCAAACTTTTATTGATTTATCTCTACTTATTGAAACAAGATTTAAATTGTCATTAAAAAAATCAAGCTTATAAATTCCATAGTTATGTGCAGGAATTTTTATTTTGAGTTTGTAATTTTCTATAATATCCCACGCTTTTATATTTCCATCTTTTCCAGCACTGAGGATAATATTATTTTTTGTAGGATGAAATATGATGTAATTTGCTCCATTTTCATGTGCTTGAAATGAAATTATTTCATTAAAAAAGGTAGTTTCAAAAATTTTGATTTCACCATTTTGACAAGCTAAATAAATCAATCTTCCATCTGAATTAATTAAAATATGTCGAATTTTTCCACAATTTAATGGAATGAAAAGCAATAAATCAAAAGATTCTAGATCCCAAACAGCAAGATTTCCATCAGAATCACTTGTGTATATATGATTCTGGTGGATGTTCTCTTCAATTTCAAAAATTGCTGATTTGTGTTGAATAAAATGACGTAATTCTTTCTTTTCGTTTAAATCAAAAATATGAATTGATCCATCACTTGTTCCAACAATTAAAACTGTATTATTTTTTACAAGTTTTATTTTATAAACACTTGAATTTAATTTTATTGAAAATTTTTCTTGAACTCCAGTTTTTAAATTCCATTTTGCAACATAAGAATCTCCCGATGAAGTAAAAACAAAATCTTCAAAACCTTCAATTGAATAAATTGCTCCTGCATGACCAGAAAATTCAATTCTTTTCTTTAGGAGCATTTTAGTTAAATTTAGTCTTAGTCTTGATTTTCATCTGAATCCGAGTCATTGTCACTGTCTACTTGTTTCAATCTTTCTGCGTAATCTTTTGGTAAAAAGTCAAAAAATGTATCACCTCTTAATCCAAGTCTTAAACATTCTAAAGGAATTATTTCATTTGGAGCAATATTTCCCAAATTTACATTTGAACCAAAAAGTTTAATAAACCAAACTTGCTGATTTTTTTGAGGAGCTTCCCATAAAATATCTTCTGGTTTAACTTTTGCAATTATTTTATTGATCAATAAAGTATGTGCTGTCCCGTTAGGTCTAAAAACTCCAACATTTCCAGCTTCACGCCCTTCTGCAATAACTTTCCAAGACCCTGCTTCAAGTTCGTTAGTCATCATTTTAATCCAGCGATTAGGACTAATTAAAATTCCTGAGTCTTTGGATCCAACTTCTGAAAGTACGGTTCTGTCTTTAGATAATCTTCTTATTAATTCACATTTCTCATCGTGATTAATGATTATTGATCCGTCAGAAATTTCAGCTAAATCTAAATCAAACTTATCTAAAACTCGAATGTAGTCTTCAAATTTACCTCGTGCATAAAATGCTTCAAACAATGTTCCACCTAAATAAGGACGTATGTTATTATCTTTATATAATTTAATCTTTTCTTCAAAATTTTTAGTAACATAAGATGTACCAAATCCAAATTTAACGATATCTGTTAAATGTTCATTTGCTTCAATAAAGTGTTCAGCTTCTCTTAAGCCCAAACCTTTATCCATCATCATGTTAAGTCCTTTTTGTCTTGGTTTTACTTCCCTTTGAGGAATGTAAGATAATTCGAAATTCATATTTTAATCTTAATTAAGAGAACAAATTTAAGAAATTACTTTCATTTTCAAGCTCTGGGTATAAAGAAAATAGTTTTTTAGCTTCATTTTCGTCAATTGCGATGCAAGCAATCAATTGAAAAACTGCCTCAGAAATTTTACCTTGAATAAAAAGTAAGTTAATCATTAACAATTCTTTAATCATTCCAAGTTTAGGATTTACTTGATATGAATTTAAGAAAATAAGCGCTTCTTTAAAGTTTTTGTTTTCGATTAAATAATCGATGTAATCACAAAGTGCTTCCTCATTAGAATTTTCTAATTCAAGGGATTTTAAATAAGATTCATTTGCGTCTTCAAATTCCTCCATTTTTTCATAAGCACCAGCCAAGACATGGTAAAAACTTCCATTTGTAGGATCTAAATCTATTGCTTTTAATATTAGTTTTATTCCTTCAAGTGTGTTTCCTTCTAAGTCAGAAACAATTCCAAGTCCAAGCCAAGCTTCTGGCAAATCAGGAATAAAATCAATGCTTCTATGGTAATAATGTTTTGCTAATTCATAGTTTTCTAACTGTTCATAACATTCTCCAATGTAACAAAGAGCTAAACCGTCTTCTCCATCAATTTCCATGCATTTTTCAAAATTTTCAATAGAAATTTGATATTTATCAAGTGACAAATGAGCATTTCCTAAATTAAAATATGCTGGTGAAAATTCTTCGTTAATTAAAATACAATAATCATAAGCCCAAACTGCTTTTTCTAAGTTTTCTTGCTTTGAATAAGCGTTTCCAAGGTTATACCAAGCTGTAAATGAATAAGGGTTTTCATCAATGAAATCAGAATAGCATTTTATTGCTTTTTCTAAATCATTTATTTGATCGTAGCAAAAAGCAAGTTCATAAATTGCTCCTTCGTTATGAGGATTTAAACTTATTGCTTCGTCTAAAATTGTAATAGCAGAAGAAAAATCATTCATCCCCTCATATTCCAATGCTAAATCTAAAAATATTTCATCCTTATCTTCTGGTTCTGAAAGTTTTAATGCTTCCTTAAAATATTTTATAGCGGTTTTAGAATCTCTTAATTGACTAAAAATTGCAGCTTTTGTTAGGTAAAATTCACAGGAAGGAATTTCCATTTTTTCAACTTGTGAAAGCAAATCCATTGCCTCTTTCAATTGTCCCATTGCTGAAATTGCTTGCGCTTTTCTAAGGTAGAATGTAGGATTAAATGAAAATTGCATCATTCCTAATTCTGCAGCAACCACAGCCTTTGAATACATCCCATTAATTAAATAATGGTCAATAATTGATTCGATTTTATCGCTGTCAATATATCCCAATGTTTCACCTCTCAAAGAATTTTCAAATCGTTCTAAATCTTCATTGAAATTCCCATCATATTCGTCGTTTTCTTCCTCAAACATAAATTTCAATAAATATTATAAACATAAAATTAGACAAAATTAATCAAATAAAAAAATCTATTTTTCATTTTTTGTTAACATTCAATTGTTTTAATAAAGATTTTAATTGATTCCGTCCTTATTTAAAATTTTTACGAAATGAAATCCTTTTGGGCCATAGCCTTGGTTGTAATAAAATTTGTGCGCTCCAAAATTATAGGTATATGCATCTAATGCTAAAATTGTACAGTTTAGTTTTTTTGCTTTTACTTCCAAATAATCGGACATTAGTTTTCCAATGCCATGTGATCTAAATTCATCTAAAACAACAACGTTATCTAACTCAAGATAATCACCACACCATAATTTTGTTCCTAACCAAAATCCACTAATCGCAACGCATTTTTCATCTTTAAAAACTGCAATTTGACCATAAGAATTTGGTAACATTTTAACCAACAATTCTCTGTATTTTTCTTCAGTCATTTCTGGATAAAGTTCTCGAATAACATCTATGTTAGCAAGCATTTCATCTATCGTACTTAACTCTTTAATTTCCATTTATTTTATAAGTAAATTTTCTTCAAATAATTTTAATATTCTTCTGTATTCGTCTAGCCAAGAACTTGTTTCTTTGAATCCATGAGCTTCGACAGGAAAAACAGCTAATTCCCAGTTTTGTTTTCCTAATTCGATAAAACGTTGTGAAATTCGAGTAATGTCTTGAAATTGAACATTGTCATCCACCATTCCGTGTAACATCAATAATTTATCTTGTAAATTTTCAGCATAATAAATTGGTGAACTTCTTCTGTAAGCAATGGAATCTGTCTCTGGGAAATTTAAAATATTTGATGTATATTCTCCATTATAATGCGCCCAATCAGTTACGGAGCGAAGTGCAGCACCGCATTTGAATTTGCCAGGTTCTTTTAATAATGCCATCAAAGTGATAAATCCACCGTAAGAACCGCCATAAATTCCAATTCTTGTTGAGTCAATCTCATATTTTTCGATGAGTAATTTTCTTCCGTCAAGGTTGTCAGATAAATCTAAACCTCCCATATTTCTATAAATTCCTGTTCTAAAATCTCTTCCATAACCGTCACTTGCGCGGTAATCGATGTCTAAAACTGTAAAACCTTTGTCAGCTAAAAAATTATGAAACATGTATTCTCGCAAATAATTACTCCAATAATTGTGTGCATTTTGCAGATATCCAGCACCATGAACAAAAATTATTGCTGCACCATTTTTCTTTTCTTGATTTGAAGTTGGACTTTGAACTGGTTGATAAATCCGCGTATGAACATCTGTTTTATCTTCAGCCTGAAAAACAAGGACTTCTGGTTTTCTCCAAGAATAAGATTCAAATTCTTTTGTTGTGGAATGTGTAAGTTGAATTTTAGAGCTATTTATTTTATTTTCAGCTAAATATAATTCCCAAGGTTTGTTTTTTGAAGAATAAAGTAGTGCGAAATTTTTCTCATCAGGACTTAAAATAACTTCATGTGAACCTTCTTCAAGGAGAATTTCTTCTAACTTATTTGTTTTCAAATTCAATTTATAAACTTCTAAATTTCCAGGATGTGTTCGATTTGCAGAAATATATAATGCATCTTTATTTTTATTCAATTGTACACTTCTAACTTCCCATTTTCCATTGGTTAGTTGTGTTTTCTTTTTGGAATTAATGTTTAAAGTGTAAAGGTGGGAATATCCTGTTTCTTCGGATTGAAAATAAATCGTTTCATTGTCCAAAAATCCTAAAGTTCCCTTTTCGAAATTCCATTCAGAAATTCCTGGTCCGCCAATCCAAGCTTCATCATATTGATGTTCTAATTCAATGACATTTCCTTTTTTTAAATCAATTTGAGTAATCCAACGATCTTTGTTGTCTAAACTTCTGACGTCAATTACACAATTTTTCCCATCTGCGCTAAAAATTGCTTCATGCATGACAATTTTTCGATCTGTTTTGGCTTCAATTTCAAAATTCGGATATAAACTTTGGTATTTAGGATTTTTGCGAATATCACTTAATTTCGAGAAAGAAATTTCATAGCAAGAATCTATTTCTCTATTGTAAACCATTAATTTATGTTCACTTATAGCTTTAATTGACACTTTTTCTCTCGCAGAACTTTGTTTTGTGTAGCCACTTGAGGTAATGTGATTTTCGTATTTCGTTTCTAAATTACTCGGATATTTTGATAATCGAAAAAGTACAAAATTCTGATCTTTTGAAATTTGTAGATTTTCTAAACTAAATTTTCCATAAAAATATTCTTTTGGAAAAAAATCACTGGTTTTTGAATCCTTTTCATCGTTCCAATTTTGCTTTTTCTCTTTTGATCGAATAAATTCAAACAATTCACTTTGCTGTTTTTCTAGATAGGATTTTTCAGTAGGATTTTCTGAATTATTTTCATCATCACCTGATTTGAAATTCGTAATTTGAATCGTTGAAGAATTTTCTGGTGAAAAGTGAAATAAGTTTCCATCTTGCTGAAAATAAATACTTTTTCCTGAATTTAAAACTGTTAAATTTGAAATATAAGCTGAATTTTGTATTAAATGTATAAAGTGCGCCATCTTTTAAATAATAGCGAATTTTTAAGTCATTTTGAGTTGGATCATTTATCAAAGTTGAATTATATTCTGAATCAGGAAGTTTTTCAGGAGCTTTCATTCCTTTTTCCCAAAAATAAATTGAATTCCCTAATTCATTTGTTGGATTCCAATCAAAAAAAATGCGCTTACTGTCCCAAGACCAAGATTGATTACTTGGCTGATAACCAATAAATTCATTTCCTTTCATGATTTCTTCTAGCTTTAACTGAGAAAAATTAAGGAATGAAATGGATGAAATTAGAACAAAAAAAAGGTATTTCATGTTAATTTAATTAGACTGTAAAAATAGTTTAAAATAGTTTAATCTGACTTATTGTCATAATAATTTTTTGGCTTAATTTTAGTAAAATTAATCGCATGAGTAAAAACATGACACACAAAGAAGAGATAAAAAAAGAGAAAAAAAAATCAAAAGTTTCGTTTTCTTGGGCATTTAAAGAATTTATTTGGCCACGCAAAAAAATCATTTTTATTGGATTAATTTTGATTTTAATTAGAAGTTTTTCTGGTTTAATTCTGCCTTATTCAAGTAAAGTATTAATTGACACTGTAATTCCTAAAAACGACTGGAATTCCATGTATTTATTACTAGTTGTTGTTGGAGTTTCAATTTTTATTCAAGCATTAAGTTCATTCATTCTAACAAAAGTATTGAGTGTTGAAGCACAAAAATTGATTTCAGAATTGAGAGCAAAAGTTCAAAAGAAATTATTGACATTACCAATTAGTTTTTTCGATAACAATAAGTCTGGAGCTTTGGTTTCTCGCGTAATGAATGACGTGGAAGGTGTTAGAAACATTGTTGGAACAGGGTTGGTTCAATTAATCGGTGGAACTATCACAGCAGTTATTGCGATGATATTCTTAATCAAAATCAATTGGATGATGACCGTTTTTGTTTTGGTTCCAGTTGGGATTTTTGCTTTTGTATCTTTAAAAGCATTTGCGTACATCAGACCAATTTTTAGAATTAGAGGCCAAATTAACGCAGAAGTTACTGGGAGATTGACCGAAACCTTAAACGGAGTGCGTGTCATTAAAGGATTTAATGCGGAAGAGCAAGAAAATAAAAACTTTGAAATTGGAGTTGATAAGTTATTTCAAAATGTGAAGAAAAGTTTGACAACGACTTCATTAGTAACAAGTTCTGCAACTTTTCTACTAGGTTTAGCGTCAGTTGGAATAATGGGAATTGGTGGTTATTTTATGATAAATAAATTAATGACTTTTGGAGATTTCATTTCCTTTAATCTTTTCTTAGGTTTTATGATTGCACCAATTGTTCAAATGAGTAATATCGGAAGTCAATTGACTGAAGCAATGGCTGGATTAGACAGGACACAAGAATTAATGGAAATGGAGGAAGAAAATAATCCAGCAAATCGTCCAGTTTTGTTGAAAGATATTAAAGGCGACATTGTTTTTGAAAATGTGTCATTTGCGTATGAAAAAAGTAAGGAAGTCTTACACAACATTTCGTTTTCAGCTCCGCTAGGAAGTGTAACAGCTTTGGTTGGTTCTTCTGGTTCTGGAAAATCTACAATTGCAGGTCTTGCTGCAACATTTTTAAATCCAAGCGATGGAAAAGTTACTTTAGATGGAATTGATTTGGCTACAGTTAATTTGAAAACATATAGAAATAATTTAGGAGTTGTTTTGCAAGATGATTTCTTATATGAAGGTACAATTCGTGAAAATATTCTTTTTCCAAGACCAAATGCTAGCGAAGAAGAAGTTATTGCTGCTGTTAAAGGAGCTTATGTGAATGAATTTACAGATAAATTTGAAGATGGTTTAGACACATTGATAGGGGAGAGAGGAGTGAAACTTTCTGGTGGTCAACGCCAAAGAATCTCAATTGCAAGAGCGCTTTTAGCTGATCCGAAAATAATTATTTTAGACGAAGCAACTTCAAATTTAGACACAGAAAGTGAATCCTTTATTCAAAAAAGTTTGAGTGTTTTAATGGAAAATAGAACAACTTTTGTAATTGCACATAGGTTAAGTACAATTCAACAAGCAGATCAAATTTTAGTTATCGAAGCTGGAAAAATTGTTGAAAGCGGCAAGCACGATGAATTATTGGCTCAAAAAGGAAGGTATTTTGAATTGTTTACGTATCAAAGTAGAATTTAATATTGTATTAAATAAATTTCCTCAAAAACTTTGAATATATTACCTTGGTAACTATCTTTGTAACATGGAAATCGGTGAAGAAATAAAATCCAAGTTTAAGAATTCGCAACAAAAAGCGATGATAAACGTGCGATTTACCTCAAATTGGATGGCGCAAAAGCAAAGTAATTACATGGTGAAACATGATATTTCGATGGCGCAATTCAATATTTTGAGAATTTTACGTGGAGCAAAGGATTTTTTGAATGTGAATACAATCAAAGATAGAATGATTGAAAAATCGCCTAATACAACTCGTTTGATGGATAAATTGATTGAAAAAGAATTAATTGAACGTGTTCGTTGTGACAAAGATAGAAGAGTTGTTTACGTTAAAATTGCAGATAAAGGCTTGAAATTATTAAGCGTCATTGATGCAGATTGTACTTTTGAAGAATTAATTTTAATGGAAAATAGAATTACTTCTGAAGAGGCAGAAATTTTAAGCGCTTTACTTGACAAAATTAGAGGGTAAACAAAAAATATTTTCAAATTATTTTGAAACAAAAAAATTCATGAAAAAAAACATCATAGCAATAACCTTAACTCTATTATTTTTTAATTTTAGTTATTCTCAAAATCCAGGTCAAAATCAAAAAATAGGTATTTTAAGCGGTCAAGTCCAAGATTCAATGACGGGAAAGCCCTTGGATTATGTGTCTGTAAAATTATATTCTGTAAAAGACTCTTTAGTAAAAACAGGAGTTTATACAAATGAAAAGGGAACAATTTTTTTGGATGAAATTATTTTAGGAAAATATTTTGCAAAAATTTCAATCTCAGGCTATAAAACGAAGATAATTCCTAACATTTCTTTTTCTGCTGAAAAACCAAACCGTGATTTAGGAAGAATTGGACTAACAGCTGATTCTTTACTTCAATTGAAAGAAGTTAAAGTTACTGCTAGTCAAGATCTTTTGTTAAATAATATTGACAAAAAAGTATACAATGTTGGCGAAGATTTATCTGTTGTTGGTGGAACCGCAGTTGATATTTTAAACAATGTTCCTTCCATTGAAATTGATCAAGACGGAAAAATTTCTCTTCGTGGAGATAGAAATGTTACAATATTAATTGATGGAAGACCAAGTTCAATAGCAGGTGGAAATGGAAAAAGTTTTTTAGATGCTTTACCAGCTAATTCGATTGAAAGAATAGAAATTGTTACAAATCCTTCTGCTAAGTATGACCCAGATGGAACAGCAGGAATTATCAATATTGTATTGAAAAAGAATAAATTAAAAGGAATTAATGGGAACGTTGCATTGAGTGGGGGAACTGGTAATTTATTTAATGGTTCTGCAGCATTGAGTGTTAGAAACGCAAAAGTGAATGTTTATGGGAATTATTCATACAAATATTATGAAGGTTATAGAGATTATGAAAGTTTACTGAAACGTACAATTGATAGCAATTTTTTTGGATTAAACCAATATCGAAGTGGAACAGATTTAATGATAAATCATACCGCGAGAGTTGGTTCGGATTTTTATTTAAAAGATAGAAATACACTAGGTTTTTCAGCAACTTTAAATTTAGGTGAAAGAGCCAGAACAGGAGATTTATTTAATTCACAATTTGACGAAAATGGAGATACCGTTCAGAATTGGTTGCGTTCATCATCTGATCCTTCAAAAAATGATGGGATGGATTTCAATTTGAATTACAAATTAGATTTTAAAGAAGACAAAGGAAGTTTGGTTTTTGATGCAAATCAATCGTTTGGAAAAGACAATATTCAAGGTTTTTATTTAGAAGATTACAACACAAAAAATGGAATGTCAGATAATCGTTTAGATTTGAATCAGCGCTTGGATAACAAAGAAAAATTTAATGTTTCAACTTTTCAAACGGATTTAATTCGAATTTTCCCAAAATCAATTAAATTTGAAGCAGGAGCAAAGGCAATTCTTAGAAATTCGACTGTAAATACTTATTCTGAAACGGAAGATTCTCTGTCGAAAATTTATTTGGAAGATACCGTTTCAAATTTTAAATACGAATACATCGAACAAATATTTTCTTTGTATTCCAATTTTGGTCAACAGGTTAAAAAAATTAAATATCAAGTAGGATTAAGAGCGGAGCAAGCTTTACAAGCTCCAAATTTAATTTCTGATTCTCTTTCCTTCAGAAACGATTATTTTAATTTATTTCCTTCCGCTTTTGTTAAGTATGAAGTTGGAAAAGCAAGTGAATTGAGTTTAAGTTATAGCAGAAGAATCAATCGTCCTTCAAGTGAAACCTTAAACCCATTTACAAGTTATGCCGATCCATTTAATTTAAGATCAGGAAATCCAGCTATTAAGCCTGAATACATTAATTCATTTGACTTTGGCTATTCCATTAACAAGAAAAAATTTAATGTTACAGCTAGTTTATTCTATCGTCAAACAACGAGTGTGATTTCAAGGGTAAAACTTTTTTACGATAATGGAACAACAGCTATTTCTTATGTGAATTTAGATGAAAGTATTAGTTATGGACCAGAAATTGTGTTCGTTTATCGTCCTTTTCCTTGGATGAAAAACGTTATTTCAGGTAATGGTAACCAAACAAAATACATTGACAATTCAAATGCACTGGATTTCAATAACAGTGGATTTTTCTGGAGTGCGAAATATTCTGGTTCATTTGAATTTTGGAAAAAAACAGCAACAATTCAGTTGAATGCGAGATATAATTCACCAATTGTTCGTCCTCAAGGTGTAGTTCAACCTAGAGCTTCAGTTGATTTATCTGGAGATAAAACCTACAAAGACGGAAAATGGACTTTTGGATTTAGATTGACTGATATTTTTAATACACAAGAATTTCGTTTAAAATTTGATCAACCTGGAACGTATCAAACATCAAGATTTAAACAAAATACACGTAGATTTTATTTGAATATTTCCTACAAATTTGGTAAATATGAAATCAAAAAAGCCAAAACTGAAAGTGGAGGTGGTGGAACTGATTTTTAATTTGGGTCAAAAATTTAAAAAAAACAAGAACTTTTTCAATAAAATACCATAAGTAAAACTACCTGTTTAAATGAGTGTAAATACGCAATTTTACTTACTTTATTCAGATTTAGTAAATACTGTGAGTACATTAATATTTATTTAAATATGGCAAAAATAAATCATCACAATTTTAACGATACAATAAATGATTTATTGATCGAGGCTGAAACAAGAGGCGTAATTCAATTAAATTTTGAAAGTAAGTTTTGGGAAGGTTCAAAAATGTTAGTTGGTAATCAAGAAATGAAAAATTTCGGTACCTGCGGATATTTAGGTTTAGAATTTCATCCAAAAATTATTGAAAAATCGATAGAATTTACCAAAAAATTCGGTACACAATTTTCTGTTTCAAGAACCTATTTAAAATCAAGGGATAGTATTTTATTGGAAGAAATGTTATCTGAAATTTTCTTCAATAAAAATGTAATTTCATTTACATCTACTACTATGTTACACAGTGCAGTGATACCTTCGATAGTTGGATACAGAGATTTAATTATACTAGATCAACAATGTCATGCAAGTATCCAAACTGCAACTCAATTAGTTGTAAAAAAAGGAGTTAAAATTGAAGTCATTCGTCATAGTAATTTAGACATGCTTGAAAAAAAAATCAAGGAACTCCGAAATAATCATGATAAAATTTGGTATATGATTGATGGAGTTTATTCCATGTTTGGTGATATTGCACCGATTGATGAAATAAATGAATTGATGAATAAGTATCCGCAATTACATTTATATGTTGACGATGCACATGGAATGAGTTGGTTTGGTAAAAATGGTTGCGGTAGAATTTTTGAAAAAACAATTCAAAATGAACGTACAATGTATGTTTCAACAATGGCAAAAGGCTTTGGTGTTATGGGCGGAATTGCAGTTTTCCCTAACAAGGAATGGTATAATAAAGTGATTATTTATGGTGGCTCATTAACTCATTCCCATCCAATCCCTCCTCCAATGTTGGGAGCATCTATTGCCTCAGCAGAAATACATTTAAGTGATGAAATTTATGAATTACAATATGCATTAAGAGAAAAATTGAAGTTTGCCAATTTGATGTTTCAAAATGCTGATTTACCTATAATTTCTAATCCTGAAACACCAATCTATTTTTTAGGGACGGGTCAGCCATCAGTTGGTTACAATCTAAATAAACGTATTTTGGATGATGGATTTTTTGTAAATATTGGTATGTTTCCAGCGGTTCCAATTAAAAACACAGGTTTAAGATTCACAATTACAAATAATAATTCAAAAGACGACATTAAAGATTTAGTTGAATGCTTAAAGTATCATTATCCAAAAGCACTGGAAGAAGAAAATTGCAGTCAAAATGAAATTAGAAGAGCATTTCGTTTGCCTTTACAAATAGAAAAGCAAAGTGAAAAATTAGTTGAATCAGATAATTTTATCATTATTTACAGTAATTCTATTTCAGAAATAGATAAAAAAAGTTGGGATAATTGTTTTGAAAATAAAGGTAATTTTGATTACGATTCCTTAGAATTAATGGAAAAATCTTTCAAAAACAATAAAAAAATAGAAGATAATTGGAACTTTGAATATATTGTAATAAAAGATTTAGAAAATAAAGTAATCTTAGCTACTTTTTTGACCTCAGGAATTATGAAAGATGACCTACTGTCAAAGACTGAAGTTTCATTTTTAATTGAACAAAAAAGGCTTGCAGATCCTTATTATCTTTGTTCAAATACATTGGTAATGGGATCTTTATTTACTGAAGGAGAACATTTATATTTAGATAAACAAAATAGTGAATGGAAAAGTTGCTTAAAAATATTGTTAAATAGAATTACTGAAATTCAGAAAGAAAGTAATATTCAAAATACAATTTTAAGAGACTTTTCTGTTGAAGAAAGTGAGTTGTTTTCTATTTTTCACAATGAAGGCTACTTTAAGTTTACGATGCCTAATTCAAATGTAATATTGGATTTACAGAAAGAAAAAGAAAAAGAATATATTGAAACTTTATCCACAAAATCTAGACGAAATATTCGTTCTGAGGTCGTTCGTATTGCAGAAAAAAGTATCTATGAAGTGAAAAATAAATTAAGTTTAACTGAATTAGAAAAATTTTATGAATTTTTCACAAAAGTCAATAACAAAAATTTAGCTATAAATATTTTTAAATATCCATATAAAGTTTTCGAACAATTAAATGAAAAGGAAAATTGGGAATTTGGTTTATTGAAAAGTAATAATCTTGAAAATGAAATATTAGGAATTGTTGTTTGTTTTAAATCTAAAAATAATTATTTCCCGCTTGAGATTGGATTTGAATATTCAAAAAATAATGAATTTTTCACTTATAAGAGTTTACTCTACAATTTAACGCTAAATGCTAGGAATCGTGGGTTTTCAAAAATACATTTTGGAGTTTCTGCAGATTTTGAAAAGAAAAAGTTGGGAGCCACTCAAATAGAAAAATATGCATTTATTTCCACCCAAGATCAATTTAATTTTGACGTTATAGATAAAATAAGCGTATCTAATTAATTTCAAAATTAAATAATTCTAAATTAATTTATATTTATGAGAGAATTCGAAAGTGAAACAATCAGGATTATATTTGATGACAAAAATGGGATATATAAAATGATTTTGAAAAAAGAATTTATTAATTTGAAAATTGCTGAAACAATCATAAATGAAAGAGTTAATTTCAATTTAAAAGATAAAATATTACTTTATGTTGATTGTTCTCTTGTTAAATCTTTTGATAAAGACGCAAGAAATTATTTAGGATCAAATGATACTAACAAAGATATAATCGCATATACAATGTTTGCTAAAACGACAATTTCTGCTTTTTTAGCAAATTTTATAATCAACGTTAACTTAAATAGTTTAAGTACACCTAGAAAATTTTTTTCAAATGAAAAAAAGGCGATTAAATGGCTTAAAAAATTTAAATAGAAAAGATGGAAAAATTTGAAAATGAACACCTCATTTTAGAAAAAATTGATGGGATAATTCACCTGAATCTTAAAAATGAGGTGATTGATATTACTGTTGCTGAATCTATTGTTGAAGAAAGACTTAAATTTGCAAATTTTGATTATTCACTCCTTTTTGTTGATGCTAGTAATATTAAGGTTACAACAAAAGAAGCGAGAGATTTTATAGCTTTGAATGAAGAAAAAAAGAAAATTATTGCCACAGCATATTTTGCAAACTCTAAATTAACAATATTTTTAGCAAATTTTTTTATAAGTGTTAATTTAAAGTATAACAGAAGGCCAACCAAATTATTTTCTAAAAAAGAAAAAGCAATTGAATGGTTGAATTCGTTTAAAAAAGAAATAAGGTGACAAATTCAATTAGGGTTGTGAAAGAATTTAAATGAAAATATAAATATTATACGAATACTTATTGTAAAATAGTTCAAAGAACATTTTATAATTTAGTTTGGATAATACCGCCACAAAAGATCTTTAAATCAATTGGCTTTTGTTGAAATTGGTTTATTATATATTTGTGCTCGGTATTAAATCCATTAATAAGAGTGCATCGAGCGAAAATTTATACGTAAATGAATGCGTAAATATACCTGTTTTTAAATTTAAAAGCACTTTTCAGACCTTTAAGAAACTAATTTCAACTCAGTTTGAAATCTGATTTATTAATGTTAATTATAACTTATTGTCATTCAACTAATTATTTAAAACAGCTATAAATTTGTCTAATTTCTTGCTTATTTTTTAATTTTAATTTTTAATTTAGTGAAAAATAAAATGATAAATAATCAATTTTATGGGGATGACAAATATAAATGAAGAAGAATTAGATAACGAAATTGTCTCTATGAAAACTGAAAATGGTATTGTATTTATATATTTTAAAGTCGAAAAAATAAATTTAGATATTGCAAAAAAATTATTATTAATAAGATTAGAATACACCAATAAGAAAGATTCAATTATGTTCATTGATGTTACGAATGTAAAAGAAATTTGTAAAGATTCGAGAGATTATTTTGGCTCAACTGAAGGTACTAAACATTTAATCGCTGTTGCCATGTTTACAA
Source organism: Chitinophaga pinensis (assembly GCA_945870115.1). Lineage (GTDB taxonomy): Bacteria > Bacteroidota > Bacteroidia > Flavobacteriales_D > Crocinitomicaceae > M2408. Next base: position 18,273 of record CAMBRH010000004.1, read on the forward strand.
AATCTAAATTATCTGTTTTTTTAGTTAATTTTTTGATGAATGTAAATTTAGTAAAGAATAAAATGCCGATAAAACTTTTTTCAGATAAAGAAAAAGCACTTTTATGGTTAGAAAATTTTAAGTAATGATTTCAAAAATACAGGATATAATTCTTGAATATGCAAATGGAGATTTTTCAAGAAGATTAACAATTTCTGAAGCATTTGATGAAAAAGACATAATTGCCTCTGGAATCAATATGCTTGGGGAAGAATTGGAGAAAAAATCGATTTCTAAAGACTATTTTTTTAAGATATTAAATTCAATACCTCAAATTATTGTAGTTTTTAATTTAAACGGAGAAATAAATTTTATTAATGAATTTGCATTGGAAATATTAATTAATACAAATGATATTTTTAAAATCATTTCTGATACAATACTTATAAAAAATAAAAAATTTAATAATAAATTTCAATTTGAAATAATTTTAAATGAAAATCAACTAAATGCAAAATTCTTATCGTGCACAATTACAGAGATTTCGCATTTAAAAACGAAGCACTATTTATTTGTGGCTAATGATATTACAAATAATAAAAATGAAGAATTAAGAATAATTAAAGCAACACTTTTAGGACAAGAAATAGAAAGAAAAAGACTGGCGTATGATTTACATGATTCTTTAGGACAAGAATTGAGTGCATTAAAAATGAATATTAATGCCATGGAATATATGAAAAGTAATAGTACAGAATTTAAAAACACCTTAGAAAATGTTCACAAGATGTTAAATTCAACAATTAATTCGGTTCGAGACATTTCTTTCAATTTGATACCAGGAAAATTTGAAGATAAAGATTTAAATAGTTGTATAACTCAGTTGATAAATCAATTAAATTTAATTGAAGGAGTAAATATTGATTTAAAAATATCAAAAAAAGAACTTATTTTAAAAGACAAAAACGATGAACTATTTATTTATAGAATAATTCAAGAATTTTTAAATAATTCAATAAAATATTCAAAAGCAAAACTAATTGAATTGATTATTGAGAAAAAAAACAGTCAAAATTTCATACATTTTATTTTAAGGGATAATGGTATAGGTTTTGAAATGAATGATATAAAAAACACTAATGGTATTAATAATATAAAATACCGACTTAAAAGTTTAAAAGCAAATTATGTGTTTCAAAGTAAATTAAAAGTTGGAACTAAATTAGAATTTGAAATTTATGATTAAAGAACAGAAAATACTTTTAGCAGATGATCATGAAATGGTTAGAAATGGTTTAACTTTAATGCTAAATCATCAAAAATCGTTCATCCCAAATATTACAGAAGCAGTAAACGGACTTGAAGTTTTTGAACATTTAAAAACAATGGATTTTGATGTTATATTGTTGGATATAAGTATGCCCTTAATGGATGGAATAGCAGTTTTGAAAAAGTTGAAAAATATAGAAAATAAAACACCAGTTTTAGTACTCACCATGCATAATGAGGAAAGTATTATAAAACAAGCACTAGATGCTGGTGCAACTGGATATATTTTGAAAAATTCAGGTTTGGAAGAATTAGTAAAGGCAATAAATACAGTAATCAAAAACGAAAGATATTATTCTAATGAAATTGCACAAATTTTATTCAAAACAAAAAAAGATTCTGAAGATATAAAATCAAATTCTGTTTTAGGAAATGTATTAACCAAAAGAGAAATTCAAATTTTAACTTTTTTAGTGAGAGAATATTCTAGTCAAAAAATTGCTGACGAATTATTTATAAGTAAAAGAACAATTGAAGGTCACAGAAAAAACATAATGAATAAATTAAGCATCAAAACAACAGTTGGATTGGTAGTATTTGCAATAAAAAATGGATATTATTAAAATACAAATAAGTATAATTAGCTAAATTAATACGTACAACTACCTGATTTTTTAAATTTTCAAAAATTATTTTTTTAAATATGTTTAATTTTAAATGTATTTAATTTAAACAATTTTAAAATAAAGAACATGATAAATCCAAGCATTCAAGTAACCCAAGTCGAAAATATAAGTTTTGTTGAAGAAAGAGAGTCATTAAACTTTATAGAAATCATTCATTTTATGTTATTTTTTGGATTTATTATTGCAGCACTTTTAATGGGTTTTTATAAAATTTTTTCTTGGATATTTAGTGTTTTATCTTAATGAAAAAGCTAAGATTTAGTGAAAATTTTATTTCAAAATTAGAAGGAATTTCTTTCGAAACAATTGAAAAAAGTCATCATTTTATTTTTCTTAGGTAAAATTCACAGAATACAATTCTGACGAAGTAATTATAACAAAAGAGTGCCCTCAAAGTCATTTTAATAAAGCTATTTCGGGTTTTAAAAATCACTTTAGTAAGTGCTAAAAAACTCAAAAAGCAAATCAGTTACACGATTTGTATAATTTGTTTTGAATATTATTGGAAATATTTATAGATAAATTTTAAGAATGATTTCATACATTCTCTTATAACTCCATCTTAGAAAAAGAAAAGCTTTTAAGAGCAAATGAGAGAGCACTGTAAAAATTTTATTGGTAACGACTGAGGTAATTTGGTTTTAAAAAAGTGAATAGATTTGGCTTTTGTGTGGGTTTTTGTTTAAAAACTATGACAAAAATACATTTGGGGAAAGTAAGGGACAATCATATTAATAATTTAGAACTTTGCTCCTTAATTAATAATTGTTAAAGTGTATTTACTCTATTTCATAAGTAAATACACTCATTTGTAGATAATTATCTGTTTCTTCAAAGAAAGAAAAATTAAGTTTGTTTTTAGAAAAATCACAGTTTATTTAACAAACTATAAAATAATGGAAAAACTTAAGGTAATTTTAAATCATGAAGGATACTGGAGAGATGAAAATAAAAATTGCATTCCTCAAGTTTCAGGAATATTTTTCGTTTATGAAAGCAAATATAAAGCACGAGATCAAACAATAAAATTAAAAAGATTATTGTATATCGGTGAATCTGATAATGTCCAAGAAAGAATTTGCAATCATCCTAATTACAAAATCTGGAAAAATTCATTAGATATTTATTGCGAGTTAAGTTTTTCATTTGTTCCTGTAAGCTGCATATACCGGTTACGCATCGAATCAGCCTATATTAGCACGCATAAACCTTTTCTTAATCACCATTCAGATTTTAGTTTTGATTTTGTTGATACTTTTATTATTTCGCTCGGAAGAATTGGATTTACTGAGCCAGTAATTGATTTAAAAAAAAATACTCAAGATATATTAAGTTTTGATGAAATGGGCTAATAGAAAAAATGCAAAGAATACCAAAAATAGTTTGAATAAATAAATTCCAATTAAATAAATATTAAATCATCTTTTAAGTAGAATATAAATACAAACAAAATTATGGAAATGAAAATTAACAATCATCGTTTGAAAAAACAAATGAATAACAAAATATTATATATCAAAGATTTTTTTTGCTTTTTCCTCTTTTTTACCACAATTTTAAGTACAATTTTTGTAATCGTTTATCTAATGTTTTCATCCTAGTCCGCTCGATTTTAATTGGGCGTTATATTTTTTATAGGTAAAAATACTCAATTTTATAAGTGTTTTAAAGTAATTGTGGTCTTTTTTAAATCATTATTTTACTTTTTAATCGATATTTGAAAATAAATTTTTAGATAACTAATTATGAAAAAAAAAAATATTCTTATTCTCGTTCTCATTTGTTTCTCTTGTTTCATGTAAAAAAACATTTACCTGTGATTGTAAAGCAACTTTAGCAGGTACAACAAATATTAGACATTCAATTGTGAATGCAACAAAAAAAAATGCGAAAATTGAATGTGATAATATTGAATACAATCAAGATGCAATTTACAAAACAAATGATGGGAGTTACATTTGTGATTTACAATAAAAAAATTACGCTACTACTCTTGGTTTAAAATAATTTTTCCTTTCAAGGTCAAAAGCTTTGATTGGAAGAGTTATTTTAATTTTCAAAAACATTAATAAGAATAAAATTAAGTAATTTTAGCACAAAATATATAAATTACTTTTAATTAAATGTCCATTTTTCAATTCAAACATTTCTCGATTCTTCAAAAAGATTCCGCAATGAAAATCGGAACCGATGCAATGATTTTCGGGGCTTTAATTTCAGTTGAAGCTAAAACTAATGCTTTGGATATTGGAACTGGAACGGGAGTATTGAGTTTGATGTTAGCACAAAAAAACAAAAACTTACATATATCTGCAATAGAAATAGATGAAAAAGCAAGTTTAGAGGCAAAATTTAATGTTGAAAATTCTAGTTTTAAAAATCAAGTTGAAGTAATTCATTCAGATTTTTTGCTCTGCGATTTCACTGAAAAATTTGATTTAATTGTTTCAAATCCTCCATTTTTTGAAAAGAGTTTAAAATCAAGCGGAAAAGTTGAAAGTGAACAGAAAAACCTAGCTCGTCACACTGAATCTTTACCTTTTGAAAGTTTACTGAAAAAGGTTTCTGATTTATTAAAGGAAGAAGGTGATTTTTGGATTATTTTACCTGTTAATGCTGCTGATAAATTAATTCTAATAGCAAACCATCAGCGGTTATATTTAAAAGATGAGATTGCTGTTTACGGAAAACCAAATCTTTTGATTCGTAAAATAGTATGTTTTTCAAGAATACCGATAAAACATTCAACATCAAGCTTATTAATTAGAGTAAACAATAACGATTATTCAGAAGATTATAAATTATTGACAATTGATTTTCATAACCGAAAATTATAACTACTTTTAATCACATTTTGCAAAATAATAATAGAAATAATATGAAAAATTTCTTCTTATTCTCAATCCTAATTGTTTTAATTGCTTCTTGCAGCGTTGGAGGTGGGGTTTCATTTAAAAAAAATGCCGCAAATGGATTTACAACTAACGGAATTAACCTTGCTTGTGAAAATGCAAACATTTTTATAGCTGACGAAGAATTTAATGAAAACATCTTAACTTATGGTGAGCTTGTTGCTTTTAAGTTTGAAGATGTTTCTGGATTTACATCAAAAGGTGGAAAAGTTTTCCCTGGAATGAAGCTTTCAGTGACTAATTCAGAAGGAGAAGAAGTAATAAAGTATGATGACTTTTATGCTGAAAGCGGTGGTTTTCCAGATCAATCTGGATTGATTTTAACAGCTGATTTAGTTTTAGGTCAGCCAATTTATTCGGGTGATAAATACAAAGTTTCAATTTTAATTTGGGATAAAAATGGAGCTGGTACTCTAAAAGGAGAATATTCATTTGAATTGATTGAAAATGAAGCACTTACAATCAAAGCTTCTGATATTGAATACAATGAAATTTATTTATTCTCTGAAAACGAAGGAAATACAATTACAGGAAATGTTGTTTCAAAAGACGACAAAATATATTTATTGTTTGAAGGCTTAACAGGGTTTACTTCAGAAGAAGGAATGATTTTTCCAGGTTTAAATATGGTAATTACTGATTCTGAAGGAAATGAATTGATGAGTGAAGATGATTTGCTTTCAGATTTTTCTGATTCAGGATTAGATGAAGAACAGTTCAACAAACAAATGAAAACAAATTTTTCTTTAAATGAATTTGATTTTGAAGGTTCAGTGCACGTTTATGTTATGATTTGGGACAAAAAAACAGACGCCTTTATTGAAGCTGAGGCTGATTTGGAAGTTGAATAAAGCTTTTATTTTGAATAAATTAAAGCTTTTAATTATTGGAAATGTTTGGCCAGAACCAAATTCTTCTGCCGCTGGTACAAGAATTATTCAATTAATTAGTAGTTTAATTTCCCAGAATAAATTTGAAATAACTTTTGCTTCTGCAGCTTTAAAATCAGAATTTTCATTTGATCTAGGATTTTTTGGAATAAATGAAATTATCATAGATTTAAATTCTTCTAGTTTTGATATTTTCATAAAAAATTTGAATCCGAAAGTTGTGCTTTTTGATCGTTTCATGATTGAAGAACAATTTGGATGGCGCGTGCGTGAAAATTGTCCGTTTGCACTAACTATTTTGGATACAGAAGATTTGCATTCTTTGCGTTTAGGTCGGCAAAAAGCATTCAAAGAAAAAAGAGATTTTCAACAAAAGGATTTATACTCAGGTGTGGCAAAACGTGAAATTGCTTCAATTTTACGTTGTGATTTAAATTTAATTATTTCTGAAGTTGAATATGAAATTTTAAGATCTGATTTTAAAATAAATCCAAAAACATTACTTTATATTCCTTTTTTAATTGATGAAATAAATCAAAAAACACCAAATTTTGACGAAAGAATTGATTTCGCTTTCATAGGGAATTTTTACCATGAACCTAATATCGATGCTGTTTTAAATCTGAAAGAAAACATTTGGCCTTTGATTCGGAAGAAACTTCCAAAATCAAAGTTGAATATTTATGGAGCATACATGCCTTCGAAAATTTTACAATTAAATAAAGAAATCGAAGGTTTTCATGTTAAAGGTAGAATTGAAAATTCAAAAGATGTTTTCACTTCAGCAAGAGTTTTTTTAGCACCGTTGAGATTTGGTGCAGGTCAAAAAGGAAAACTTTTTGAAACATTTATCAATGGAATTCCTTCTGTAACTACTTCAATTGGAAAGGAATCAATGAATGGAGATTTACCTTGGAATGGTTTTGTTTCAGATGATTTATCTTATTTTGCCGAAAAAGCTGTAGAACTTTATTTGGATAAAATTTTGTGGGAAAAGTCTGTTAAAAATGGATTTAAAATTTTAAAGAAAAGGTATTTAAGAGAAGATTTTGATTCCATTTTTGAATACACCTTAAATGAAATTCAAGAAAATTTTGAAGATCACAGAAATGATAATTTTTTCGGACAGATTTTGCAAAATGATCTTTTAAATGCAACAAAATTCATGTCAAAATGGATCGAAGAAAAAAATAAAAATGAATCAAATTATGGAAAAAGATAAGATTGATTTTGTTTTACTTGTTGCAAAAGCGTTTCATGAAAATGGCCTTCCAACGCACAGATTAGAAAATAGTTTGGATAATTTATGTGCTAAAATTGGCATTGAAGCAGATTTTTTTTCTAGTCAAGGTTCAATTTTTGCAAGTATTAAAGAAAATGGTGTTTTTAATGCAAGATTAGTAAAAATCAATTCCAGTGATTTAAATTTAGAAAAAATTGATTTGATAGAATCGATTGTGAATGACGTTTCAAAATTTAAAATCACGGCACTCGCTGGTATCGAAAGAGTGAAAGTCATTCAATCTTCTGAGCCACTTTATTCTGATTGGATAAAAACCTTATTTTTTGCAATTTCTACAGGAAGTGCAGCCTGTATTTTTGGAGGAAAAATTCCAGAGATTCTTTGCGCATTCACAATCGGTTTAATAATTGGCTCCTTATTCAGTTTATTGAAGTTTTTACCAAGGTTAAGCAAAATAATTGTTTTATTGGCAGCCATTTTTGCAGTCATAATTTCAAGTTTGTTCTCTGCTTATTTTGTTGATTTCAAACAAAATATTGCAACAATTTGTGGCTTAATTATTTTAATTCCAGGTTTTTCTTTTACCATTTCAATTACCGAAATAGTTAATAATCATTTTATTGCAGGAATAAGTAGATTCACCGGAGCTTTCATTACATTTTTAATGATCGCAATCGGAATAGTTGTTGGAAATGAAATCATGAAATATTTACCAGAATTTAATGATAAAATCCGATTAGACTTTTTTCCTTTTTGGTTCAAATACATCGCTTTAATACTTGTTCCAATGGGATTTTTAGTTTTATTTAAAGCCAAAAAGTCTGATTTCTTATGGATCTCTCTTGCTTGTTGGTGTTCATTTTTTTCCTATGAAATAATTAGTAACTATTTGAATCCAAGCTTTGCTGTTTTTTTAGCTTCATTTATCTTAGGTTTGGTCAGTAATATTTTCGCAATAATTATGAAAAGAAATGAATCAATTATGCTTGTTCCGGGAATGATTCTACTTGTTCCAGGTTCATTAGGTTTTTTCAGTATTTCTCATATGATTGAAAGCAATGTTATCGCTGGAATTGAAACAGCTTTGTTAATGCTTTCAACATCTATGGCTTTAGTTTTTGGTTTGATTTTTTCAAATATTTTAATTAATGTTGAGAAGATTAAAAAGTAGAAAATTCTTGGAAAGTTTTATGTAAATTTGTGAAAAATCTGCTTAATGATTAAAATTTTATTTTCAGCAACAATTCTATTTTGCATTTTGAATACTTCATTTTTTTCTCAAAACATGAATCCAATTTCTTTGACTTGGAATTTTATCCATCCATTAAAAAAAACGACAATTGCTTTTGGTGAAAAAGGTTCTGTTCAAGAAAAATTAATTGAAATAGGGGAGTTACCCGATCCATTTTATGGAGAAAATGAAAAATTATTTTCTTGGATTGAAAAACACGATTGGGAATTTAATTCCGAATTTCAACTATCAGCATCAGATTTTGAAAATGAATTCATCGAACTAAATTTCCCAGTTGTTGATACGTATTCAAAAATTTACTTGAATGATTCTTTAATCGCACAAACAAATAATACTTTTCATCCATATTCATTGCAAATAAAAGAAAAAGCAAAAATTGGTAAAAATAAATTAAAAGTTGTTTTCCAAACACCCATAAATTATCATAGAAAAGCCTACGATGCAAGAAGTTCACAATTACCATCACCAAATGATGTTGGAGAAATTGCAGTTGCTTCCATGTCACGTAAACCTCAATATCAATTCGGTTGGGATTGGGCGTTGAGAATGAATACAATAGGGTTTTGGAAAGCAGTAAAAATTTTGAAATATTCATCAAATAGAGTGATTCAATCAAAAGTTGAAACTCAACATATTGATGAAAATTTAGCTAAATTGGATTTAAAAATTTATTTTTTGATTCAGAAAAATGAAAATTATACAATTGAAAGTAAGCTTTTCGGTAGATTTGAAAACATACAATTAAAGGGAAATTATTTGTCAGTTCCTTTGAATCTAAAAAATCCAATTTTGTGGTGGCCTAGAGGACATGGTGATCAATTTTTATACGAAGATGAAATTGCAATTTTGGATCAGAATAATGATTTAATTTCAACTCAAAAAATAAAATTTGGTGTTCGAACAAGCGAATTGACTCAAGAAAAAGATAAGTGGGGCACGAGCTTTTACCTGAAAATTAATGGTAAACCCATTTTCTGTAAAGGTGCGAATTACATTCCGCAAGATGTTTTTCCTTCAAGAATTACAAATGAATCAACCATCAATTTGATTGAACAAATGCGAAAATCCAATTTTAACATGGTGCGTGTTTGGGGCGGAGGTTTTTATCAAGATGATATTTTTTATGAAACATGTGATGAAAAAGGCATCATGGTTTGGCAAGATTTAATGTTTGCATGCGCTATGTATCCTGGAGATAAAGAATTTTTGTCTTCAGTAGAAAAAGAATTAAATTTTCAAATTCCAAGAATTTCTGCTCATCCATCAGTGGTTTATTTTAATGGAAATAATGAAGTAGATGTTGCGTGGAAAAATTGGGCTTTTCCAATTCGTTATTTAATCGGACCAAAAACGCAACGAGAAATTGAAAAAGATTACGTCAGTTTATTTAAAGTTTTAGCGCCAAATTTGATCAAAAGACATACAAATTTACCTTATGTACACACTTCTCCGCTAAGTAATTGGGGTAAAGAGGAATATTACAAACACGGCACAATGCACTATTGGGGAGTTTGGCACGGAAAAGATCCAATTGAAGATTTTGGATTGAAATCAGGAAGATTTAATGCAGAATATGGTTTTCAGTCATTTCCAGAATATTCAACTTTAAAAACCTTTAGTGAAGAAAAAGATTGGGAATTAAATTCTGATGTGATGAAACACCACCAAAAATCCTATGTTGGTAACGGAATGATTAAAAAACATTCGGATAATTTATTTGGTTCTACAAGTGATTTTAAAGAATTTATTTATTTATCACAATTGACTCAAGCAAAAGCTGTTGGAATTGCAATTGCCGGTCATCGCTCTGATGCTCCAAGATGTATGGGGACACTTTATTGGCAATTAAATGATTGCTGGTCAGCGCCAACTTGGTCAAGTATCGATTATTTCAATAATTGGAAAGCTTTACAATATCAAGTAAAAAATGATTTTGAAGATGTAGCAATAATTGAACAAACGAAAGAACTAGGAAAAGAAAAGTATTTTTTGATTTCAGATGTTTCCGATACTTTTAATTGCCAAATTAAGTATCAAATTTTTGATTTAGAAGGAAATCAACTTGTCGAAAAAACAGAAAATATTGAAGTCAAAGGAAATAAACTTCAAGAAATTGCTTTAGAAACACAAGTTGATTCACTTTGCAATAAAAATTACATCTTAAAAGTTTTTTGGAACAATAATTTGGGTGAAGAGAAAACTAGAATATTTTTCCACGAAAGAGAGAAAAAAGTATTTAAAGCCAAAAAGGAGGAAGTAACATTTGATTTAGTGGAAATTAATGAATTTACTAAAACAGCAAAAATCAAAATTAATAATTCAAAATTCATTGCCAATTGTTGGGTTTATTCTAATAAAACTGGAATAACATTCAATACAAATTTTGAACATTATTTACCAGGAGAACATTTTATAGAAATAAAATTTGAAAATACTCCAGTTTTAAGTGATTTTGGAATTATTTGGAGGTAAGGAAAAACTAAGAAAGTTTTATTTTAAACTTGATTTTAAAACTTAGATTAATTATTCAAATAACATATGATGCCATAGGAGAATCAGCTTAGCTGATGAAGACCAAACGAAAGAGCAGGGATAATATTTGTAGCGGCGGATTTTAATCCGCCGCTACAAATAAATATTTTCTTTTTTGGCGTGTGTTTTTGTTCAAAAACCATGACAAAAAATAATTAAATTTTGTTTGAATCAAAATGTTTTTATAAAACATTTTTCTTATTTTGCTTTATTCAATTCATGCTTCAAACCTTCCCATTCAACTAAATGTAATTTAACTGTTCCAACCGGAATTTTTGCTCTAACAAGAATTGGAATTCTATTTTCATCGTTTGTTACCCAAAAATTTAAGTCGCTGTCATTTTCAAAATAACGTCCTTTTTGCATGATTGGAACGAATTTTTTACAATTAAACTTTCCTTTTCTGATGTGAATTACTTCATCACCGACAAATTTGATTTTTAAAGGCCAAATTTCGTCATCCATAAAACATTTGAATTCGATTACATCTCCTTTTTTCATGTTTTTAAAATCCAAGGTTCTAGCATAATAGAAGGCAGAAACCATGTCTTGAATTCCCATAGGGATTTTAAATTCTTTTCCTTCACCGTTATCGACTTTGTAACTATCATGTTTGAAAGTGTAATCTTGATTGACTTTATAGCCACCTTCATCAACTCGTCTCACAAATTGCCAAGGAAAAATTCCTTTTTTGTCAACATAACTTTCGTAAACGTCGTGGACTTTATAAAATGCATTAAAGCCACCCAAAGTTCTTCCTGTTCCTTTTAAATGAATCATTTCGCGACCATTCGTTTTTTTGGATGTACTTTTAACTTCCATCACCGCTTCTCCAGCATCAACGAAACCGTAGGTTACTCTGTATCGTAATTTTTCACCTACTTGAAAAGAAGTGTTTGTTACGCTTGGTAAAGAAATACTATCTGCACTAATTAATCCTAAACCTAAGAAAATAAGACTAAGAAATAAAAAATTTGTTTTCATGATATACTTTTTTGTAGTTAACAATTTATAGTAATTATGCACAATCAAATTGTATGCCAAATGATTTTATTTAATCCAAATTTTATTTGTAGAGTTTCCATGACAATTATTGCATTGTCCAGAAGTTAATGGAGAAAGCATGTGGAAAGAACTTGTACTTCCAGTTACAGAAGGGTACAAACCATTTCCGAACTTGATGTTTTCTGTTGTGTAAAAATTCCCCTTAGCATCAACTTCAATTGTATTTTGAACTGTCCCAGTCCCATTGGTACCAGT